>NZ_JBUDHV010000015.1:0-137704 GCF_054956795.1 Streptomyces sp. SYSU D01066-1
GGGGGGACACCGCGGTCAAGGGCCGCTTGCCGAAAGGCTGTTACCGGGTCCGCGTCGGCCGGGCGTCCCGACGGCGGAAGGGCGGGACGGGGCGCCCGGCCGCGCGCACGGCCGTATCCGGAAGGCGTCCGAGGACGTGCCCGGGGCGTCAGTGAGCAGAGCGCGGGGGCATGCCCGGGACGGTCGGTCGAGCAGCCGCGCGGGGGGCGTGCCAGGGCGGTCAGCGGGCGGCCGCGCGGCGCAGTACCTCCGAGGCCGCACCACCCGTGCGCGGCGGGGGGAGCGGGGCCTCCGACGTGGCGAAGGGCTCCGGAGTCGAAGCCGAATGGGGGCGGCGTCCGCCCCGGCCCTCGCCGAACACCTGCCATCCGTCACGGGTCAGCGTGATGTACGCCCCGCAGCGCAGGCCGTGCAGGGTGCAGGCGTCCCTGAGGCCCCACATCCACGCCCCGTCCTCCTCCGTCCAGCGCGCGTCGCCGTCTCGGCAGCGCATCAGCACGGCGGTGCGGACCGGCGTACGGCGGCGCAGGTCGTGCGGGACGACCCGGCGGAGCTGGGAGAGCAGGACGTTGCGGAACATCCACCCGTCGGCCTGAGCCGGACGGCTGACGAACGAGGCGCTGGCACGCAGGCGTTCGTCCGGGTCCAGCACGGCAACGACCGTGGTGGCGGGCTTGGGATGATGGCGCGCGTGCAGTCCGCTGACGATCTCCCGGGGGTTGCGCAGCAGCGGGATGCCCGCGGCGGCCCACTCCGCCGGTTCGAGTACACGGGTGGCGGACGTGGTGGACGGCGACAGCGACGTCGCCGAGGACGGAGCGAATCCGAAGGTCACGTTCCTCCCTTCGGCTACGCGCCCGCACGCGGGCAGGGGTCGGATTCGGGGGACGCGCACCGCAGTGAAGCCCTGCCGGATCACGGACGAGCCGTGCGGGGAGCGGAGTCCAATTCTTCCTGTCGAACTGAGTTGCGGCAACGAGCAATCGGAATGATCGACCGTTATCGGGTGATGTGTGTTTTATATCCCTACCCAGGGTCGCCCCGGGTGACGCATGGGACCTCTGGAACGGGTGCCCGGGTTACGCGAACCTGTCACGTGAGCCGACACGGATGTCGCGGCCCGGCGTCGTCAAGCGGTGTCAGTGACCGCCTCCGCAGCCGGTGTCCGAGACCGGCCCTCCGAACCGGTCTCCGAAGCGGAGCCCGGAACAGACGTCCGGGAACCCGTACGGCCGTGCGCGGTCAGCCCTGTACGGCCAGGACCAGCGGCAGCGCCTCCTCCGCACCGGCCCGCCGGAGCAGGCGCGCGGCGACCGCGAGGGTCCAGCCGGTCTCGGTGAAGTCGTCTACGAGGAGCACGGGGCCCGGCTGCCCGGCGAGGGCGGCCGCGAGGTGGGGCGGCACGGTCAGCGCCCCGTCGAGGAACTTGAGGCGCTGGGCGCTGTTGCTGCGTGTCGCCCGGGCGGCGTCGGCCGTGTACTCGACGGATCCGAGCAACGGCAGCCGTCCGACCTCGGCGATGCGCTCGCCGAGGGAACGGACCAGCCGGGGCCGGGTACGGGAGGCGACGGTGACCACGCCGACCGGGCGTGACCGGGCTTCCGGCGCGCCCGGGGCCCAGCCGCCGGGCGCCTTCGCCCAGTCCGCCAGGACTCCGACGACGGCTCGGGAGACGTCGTCGGGCACCGGCCCGTCCGGGGCCTGCGCCGTGAGCATGGGCCGCAGCCGGTTGCCCCAGCCGATGTCGGACAGCCGCCCCAGCGCCCGTCCCGTCGCCGCCTGCTCACCGGCCGGGATCCGGCCCTTCAGCTCGACTCCGATCGCGGGCAGTCCGGTCGGCCACATACGGCGCGGCTCGACCTCCACGCCCGCCCGGCCCAGATCCGCGCGGGCGGCGTCGAGCGCGGCGACGGACGTCTCGGCGGTGAACCGCGGCCCCGCGCAGTTGTCGCAACGGCCGCAGGGCTTGGCGCCCTCGTCGTCCAGTTGCCGTCGCAGGAACTCCATGCGGCAGTCCGTCGTCGACGCGTAGTCGCGCATCGCCTGCTGCTCGGCCTTCCGCTGCCGGGCGACCCAGTCGTACCGCTGGGTGTCGTACGTCCACGGCCGTCCGGTGGCGATCCAGCCGCCCTTGACCCGGCGCACCGCGCCGTCCACGTCGAGGACCTTCAGCATGGTCTCCAGACGGGACCTGCGCAGCTCGACCAGCGGCTCCAGCGCGGGAAGCGACAAGGGCCGTCCGGCGTGGGCCAGGACGTCGAGCGTACGGCGCACCAGGTCCTCGGGGGGGAAGGCCAGCGAAGCGAAGTACTCCCAGATGGCCTCGTCCTCCCGGCCGGGGAGGAGGAGCACCTCCGCGTGCTCGACGCCGCGCCCGGCACGGCCGACCTGCTGGTAGTAGGCGATGGGAGAGGAAGGTGAACCGAGGTGCACCACGAAGCCCAGGTCCGGCTTGTCGAAGCCCATGCCGAGCGCCGAGGTGGCGATCAATGCCTTGACCCGGTTGGCCAGCAGATCGTCCTCCGCCTGCTGCCGGTCGGCGTTCTCGGTCTTGCCGGTGTAGGAGGCGACCGTGTGCCCGCGCTGCCGGAGGAAGGCGGTGACCTCCTCGGCCGCGGCCACGGTGAGCGTGTAGACGATCCCCGACCCCGGCAGCTCGTCGAGGTGGTCGGCGAGCCACGCCATCCGGGCCGGCGCGTCCGGCAGCCGCAGCACGGACAGGCTCAGGCTCTCCCGGTCCAGCGGGCCGCGCAGCACCAGGGCGTCCGAGGTGCCTCCCGTGCCGAGTTGCTCGGCGACGTCGGCGGTCACGCGCGCGTTGGCGGTGGCCGTGGTGGCGAGCACCGGGACCCCGGGCGCCAGGTCGGCGAGCATGGTGCGCAGACGCCGGTAGTCCGGCCGGAAGTCGTGGCCCCAGTCGGAGATGCAGTGCGCCTCGTCCACCACGAGGAGGCCGGTCGCGGCGGCGAGCTTCGGCAGGACCTGATCGCGGAAGTCCGGGTTGTTCAACCGCTCCGGACTCACCAGCAGCACATCGACCTCACCCGCGGCGATCTCGTCCTGGACCATGTCCCATTCCTCGGTGTTGGAGGAATTGATGGTCCGGGCACGGATGCCCGCCCGGGCGGCGGCGTCGACCTGGTTGCGCATCAGCGCGAGCAAGGGGGACACGATCACGGTGGGCCCGCTGCCGCGAGCGCGGAGCAGCGCCGTCGCGACGAAGTAGACCGCGGACTTGCCCCAGCCGGTGCGCTGGACCACCAGGGCCCGGCGCCCGTCGGCGACCAGCGCCTCGATCGCCCGCCACTGGTCCTCGCGCAGCCGGGCCTCGCCGGAGGCATCCCCGACGAGACGGGAGAGGACCGCGTCGGCGGCTGCCCGCAGGTCCGCGTTGCTCGTGTGCTCCATGCGCTCCATACAACAGGAAGCCACTGACAATCGGGGCGTCGCCCCGGGGCCGGGGGCGCCCGCCGGGGAACCGGCTGCCGTGCTGGCGGACGGCCGGAAGGGGAGCGGCCGCTCGGCGCGGGTGCCGGCCGCCGCGCCTTTCAGGATGACGTGTTCCTGATCGAAGTTATCCACAGGCAAAGCGGAGATTCGTATTCCGCGAGATTGTCGGGCCATGACGAACCACAGCGGATCGACCGGATTCCCCGAGAACGGCGACATCAGCGGGCGTGAGCGGCCGGAGGCCGCCCTGCTCCCGTACGGGCACGAGGACGAGCACCCGATCACCCTGCGGACCCCGGCCGAACTGGCCGACGCGCTGCCCTATCTCCTCGGTTACCGGCCCGAGGACAGCATCGTCCTGGTCGCCCTGCACGAACGGGACGGGCGGGGCCGGTTCGGCGGCCGGGCCCGGCTGGGCATTCCTCCGCACCCTGACGACTGGGACGCCGCCGCCAGGCAACTGGTCCACGGCCTCGTGACCGGAAGCGAGCGCAGGGGCGACCGGCCCGAGCAGATGGTCGCCTACCTCTGCCAGGAACCCGCCGAGGGCGAGACCGGACAGCAGGTCATGGCCCGGCTGCGGGCACTGGCACAGACACTGCGCGTCGAATGCGGCACCCTCGACGTGCCCGTGGTCGAGGCCCTGTGCGTCTCGGGCGGACGGTTCTGGTCGTACTGCTGCGACGACCAGTCGTGCTGCCCGGCAGAGGGGACCGCGATGGGCCTGCCCGGCACGTCCGTGCTGGCCGCCGCCGCCACGTACGCGGGCATCCAGGTGCGGGGCACGCTGCGCGAGCTGCACGCCAGGCTGCGTCCCCGGGAGGGCTCCGCCGCCCGTGAACAGGAGACCGCCCTTGACGCGGCCAGCATGACGCTGGTCTCCCGCATCCTCGACGACGGGAGCCGCGCCGAGGTGGCTGAGGAGACGCTCGACCTGGCGGAGCGGGTCATGAGGCGGCTGGCCGACGCCCCACCGGTGACCGGTGCGGACCGGGCGGACCTCCGTGACGACGGACTTCTCAGCCATGACGAGGCAGCACGGCTGATCCTCGGTCTCCAGGACCGGACGACACGCGACCGCGCGGCCGAGTGGATGGAGGGCGAAGAGGCCCACCGGGCCCTTCGGCTGTGGCGCGCGCTGGCCCGCCGCTGCGCCGGGTCCTACGCAGAGTACGCGGCAGCGCCGCTCACCTTGGCGGGATGGGTCGCGTGGTCCACCGGTGACGAATGGGAGGCACGGGAGGCGCTGGCCATGGCCCTGGCGGCGGACTGCGACTATCTCTTCGCCCGACTGCTGCACCAGGCCTGCAACGAGGGCCTCGACCCGGAGTCGCTCCGCGCCTGCCTGCGCGGCGAACGGGACAGCCGGGACCGTCCGGACCCAGGGACGCGAACCGGCGGCGGGGCTGCCGAGGACGAGGTCGAGGGCACGCCGGCCCCGCGGGAGGACGCGTCTTCTTCCGCTCCGGGGGACGGGCCTTCCTCCGCTCCGGAAGCCGCGGCCGGGCGGCCGGCGCGCGCGTGCGCCGCGGGATCGGCGGGCGGTACCCGCCGCCGTCCCGCGGACCGCGCCCGGAGGACGGCTACGAACCGCGTCCGCCCGCGTACACCGTTGGGCGGTACGCGTCCGGGGGCGGCGCCGTCGGGCCGTACGCGACGAGCCGGCCGACGGCCGCACGGGTGAGCGGCGTGAGTGCCCGCGCCCACCTCCTCGACACCGGGCTGCTGGGCGGGGGCGCCCACGCCCCGGGCCTGCTGGACAAGGCGCAGACCGATCAGCTGGCCCGGCTGCTGGGCACGCCGGCCCTGGATTGCGGCTGGGGCCTGCGCGGACTCGGTGCGAAGGAGAGGGGATACAACTCGTTCGGTCACCGCGCGGGCGCCGTACGGGTTCACGAGACGGCGGTCGCGGTGGCGGGGCTGGCCGCCGCCGGGTACGAGAAGACGGCGGGTTCGCTGCTGAGCGGGGTACTGGCGGCGGCCGGAGCCTTCGGCCACCAGTTGCCCGAGATGTACGCGGGGGAGCAGCGCACGGAGGGGAGCGCGCCACTGCCGCACCGGGCCGCCTGCCGGCCGGCCGCGACCGCGGCGGCGGCAGGCGTCCTCCTGCTCACCACGCTCGTCGGCATCCGTCCCGACGCCCCCGCGGGGACGGTCGCGCTGCGCCCCTTGCGCGGCGCGCCCCTGGGAGAGATCTGCCTGACCGGGTTGCGGGTAGCGGGCGCACCCTTCTCCGTACGAGTCGGCAGACTGGGGCCGGCCATGGTCGAGGAGGCGGCTGAAGGGCTGCGACTGGGGGAGTGACCTGGCGTGACATCCCATCGAACGACCATCGGGAGCAGAAGGTGAGCCCCATCCCGTACCCGGCTGGGCCGGCGGCTGGTGCAGGCACCGGAGCGCGTGTTTATCGTCAGGAAGACGACTATGATCGCGGTATGCCCTACGACCCGTCAGCCTTTCCGCCCTTCGCCGTCACAGTGGACCTGGTCGTGCTGACCGTGCGACGCCATTCCCTGTGCTCGCTGGCGGTGCGCAGGGGTGAGCCGCCGTTCCAGGGACGCTGGGCCCTTCCCGGCGGTTTCGTACGGACCGACGAGGACCTCGCCCAGGCCGCGGCGCGCGAGCTGGCCGAGGAGACGGGGCTGTGCGTCCACGATCCCGCCGCACCCGTCCAGGACAACGGCGCGCACCTCGAACAGCTGGCTACGTACGGTGATCCCGAGCGTGATCCCCGGATGCGGGTGGTGAGCGTGGCCCACCTCGCCCTCGCCCCCGACCTGCCCGCGCCCCGGGCGGGCGGTGACGCCAGCAACGCGCGCTGGGCGCCGGTCGAGGAACTGCTGGGCCGGAGCGCCTGCGGCCGGGAGGACGAGCCCGTCGCTCCGCTGGCCTTCGACCACGCCCAGATCCTGGCCGACGGGGTGGAACGGGCCCGGTCCAAGATCGAGTACTCCTCGCTGGCCACGGCTTTCTGCCCGCCCGAGTTCACGGTGGGCGAGCTGCGCCGTGTCTACGAGGCGGTGTGGGGAGTGGCGCTGGATCCGCGCAATTTCCATCGCAAGGTCACGGGCACCCCGGGGTTCCTCGTCCCCACCGGCGGCACGACCACCCGCCAAGGCGGCCGCCCGGCCCAGCTCTTCCGGGCCGGCGGCGCGACCCTGCTCAACCCGCCCATGCTGCGTCCCGAGGTGTGACGACCGGGATCCGACGGGAACCGTCGGCCCGCATCGGAGGGAAGGGACGAGCGGACGGCACGCGACGCGGTGGGCCGTGGGGCCGGATGCCCGTGGAGCCGGACGTCCGGCGTCGGGTGGGCCGCGCGGTGCCCGGAAAAACGGACATACCGCGCTATCTTGCTGCGGGTGATCCAGGCCTTCGGACTGACCAGCACCCCACGCAAAGAACTGCCACCCGCCGTCGACGACGTCTCCTTCGCGGCCCGCGCGGGTCGCGTCACCGCGCTGCTCGGAGCGCCGGGCGCCGGCAAGACCACGGTGCTCAGACTCATGCTCGAGCTGCAACGAGGCCGGGGCGTCACGCACTTCAGAGGCCGCCCCCTGCACCGGATCGCACACCCGTCACGCGAGGTCGGCGTGTTGTTGGGTGAGGTGCCCGGACATCCGGCCCGCACGGTCCGCGGACATCTGCGCATGCTGTGCGCGGCGGTCGGCGTCCCGGCGCGGCGCGCCGACGAAGTGCTGGAAGCGGTGGGACTCATGAGTCTGCGCGACGAACGCCTGGGCACCCTGTCACGCGGCATGGACCGCCGCCTCGGCCTCGCCTGTGCGCTGTTGGCGGACCCGCACACCCTCGTCCTCGACGCCCCCGCCGAGGGGCTCTGCGCGCGTGAGACCCGCTGGCTGCACGACGCCCTGCGCGCGTACGCGGCCCAGGGCGGCACGGTGCTGTACACCACGGCCGACCCCAAGGAAGCCGCCCGCACCGCCGACCACGTCGTGACGCTGGAGCGGGGCAGGGTCGTCGCCGACCAGCAGGCGGCGGATTTCCGGCGCACCCGGCTGCGTCCTCGCGTCGCCGTCCGCAGTCCGTACGCCGCCCGCCTCGCCACCGTCCTCGCCAAGGAAGCGCGTACGGCCCACCGCTCGGTCGAGGTGGTCCACGAAGGGGGCAACCGCCTCTTCGTGTACGGCAGTACCTGTGCCGACGTCGGTGAGACCGCGTACCGGCACGGCATCCTGGTCCACCAACTGGCTCACGAGATCGGCGACATGGGGTCCGGCGCCGGTACGGAGGGGCGGTCCGGCCCGGGAGGTGCCACGGTCGCGGCGGGGAACGGGCCGGAGTCCGGGCGCCCCGCGGCCAGGGACACGGACACCGCGCGCGCGGAGCGGACGACGGACCCGCCCGCCCGGGTGAGCCAGGGCGGCACGGCGGGGAACGGGACGGAAAGCGGCCGGCCCGCTGCCGCGGCCGTGGCGCCGACGGGCGCGCGACAGGCGGCGAACGGGTCCGCACCGGCAAGCACCGGGGTCGCAGCGGAAAACCGGACCGGGGCGGACCGACCGGACAGCGCCTCCCTTCCGCCCGCACCGACGTCAGCCTCCCGCATCCCCCTCCGTGTTCCCTCCCCAGCCCCCTCCGCCATCCCCGGCGACGGCCCCCTCGGCGGCGCCTCGTCCGCCCTTCCGCCCCCCATCTCCGTCCGGTCCGCGCCCAGCCCGCTCCGTCCCCTGCGGTACGAGTTGCGCCGCGTCACCGGTGTCGGTACCGGGATCGTCACCGGGGCGGTCGTGCTCGCCCTGTCCGCCGTCACCGCCGTACTCCTCGCCCATGCCGGACATACCCCGCAGCCGCGCCTGCTGGCCGCGTGGCCGCGGCAGGTGCCCCTGCCGCCGGCGGCGCTCGGGGCGGGGCTGCTGGGGGCACTCGCGTTCGGTGACGAGTTCCGCCATCCCGCGCTGGCGGCGGATCGCGGCACGGTGCCCCGCCGACTGGGGCTGCTGACCGCCAAACTCGTCGTCTCCGCCGCCACCGCACTGCTGCTGGCCGCCCTCACGGTGGGCTGTGACGCGCAAGTGCTGCACCTGTTCTACGGACGGGAGCTGGTACGGGTCCCCGCCGACTGGGCCGCTCTGGGCGCGGGTTGGGCCGGTCTGATGATCGGCTGCGCCTGGGCCGGTGTGCTGGCCGCGGGACTGTTCCGGTCCACCACGGCCGGACTGGCGGCGGTGGTCGCCGTACCCGTCCTCGTCGTTCCCCTGGTGCAGAAGGTCTGGCACGACCGGTCCGTACGTGCCGCCGCCGACCTTCCGCTGCGGGTGCGCGAGGTCCTCCTGAGCCAGTGGCCCTTCGGCGGGGAGCGTTACGTGGTGGCGGTGCTGCGGGCGGTCGCCCAACCCGTGGGCAGCGCGCTGGCGTTGTCGCTGACCGCCCTGCTCTGCGCGTATCTGCTCATGACCCTGCGCGGACGGGTCCGGTGACGACCGCTCGGAACCGCCCGGCCCGGGAGTGCGCGCAACTCCCCGGGGAAAGTCCATTTCTTTCCGATAAGGCGTCAATTGCGGTGAGGTGAGCGATCACCCTTTCGTGTGCTTTTCACTAAAGACCTCAAGGGAGTTGGGAACGGCGCCGACAAAGGATGCGTGAGTACCCTTGCGCACACCATGATGACCGCCGCCCGCTCCGCAGACTCCGGCCTCCAGGGTCCGGGCGAACTCGACCGCTACCCCTACGCGGAGACGCCTGGCGTCGACCGCGCCGGGGCCCCCGCCTGGGAAGGGGCGGACCCCGAACTGGGCCGCGTGGGCCGGCGTACCGCGGGCAGCCGCGGCCGCGGACTGCACGGACAACTGGTTCAGCAGCTCGGTCAGATGATCGTTTCCGGAGACCTGGGCGCCGACCGGCCCCTGGTGCCCGAGGAGATCGGCCAGCGCTTCGAGGTCTCCCGCACCGTCGTCCGGGAGTCGTTGCGCGTCCTGGAGGCGAAGGGGCTGGTGAGCGCCCGTCCGAACGTGGGCACGCGCGTGCGCCCCGTCAGTGACTGGAACCTGCTGGACCCCGACATCATCGAGTGGCGGGCCTTCGGACCGCAGCGCGACGACCAGCGCCGCGAGCTGAGCGAGCTGCGCTGGACGATCGAGCCGCTGGCCGCGCGCCTGGCCGCCGGACACGGCCGGGAGGATGTGCAGCAACGCCTCTCCGACATGGTCGGCGTCATGGGACACGCCATGGCGCAGGGTGACGCCCTCACCTTCTCCCGCGCCGACGCGGAATTCCATGCGCTGCTCATCCAGGTCGCGGGCAACCGCATGCTGGAGCACCTCTCCGGGATCGTGTCCGCCGCCCTCCAGGTCTCGGGCGGTCCGGTCACGGGCTGTGACCGGCCGAACGACGTGTCGCTGGCCCAGCACGCACGGATCGCCGATGCCCTCGCGGCCGGTGACGGCGCGGCGGCCGAGACGGCCATGCGCCAGCTGCTCACCGTCCACCCCGAGGTGGAACGCGTGGTGCCCGCCCCGCGCGAGCACTGACCGCGTCCCCGTTCCAGCGGCACGGCCGGACCCGCCATCCCCCCTCCTGTGGCGGCGCACGGCCGGGTCGCCGCCGCCGTCGACCCCGCAGCGCCTGGACGGCTCTGCGGGGTCGACGGCGTGACGCCGTACTGTTGGCACGGTCGGACCGGATGGCCGTCGTCGGCGATTGCTCCTGACCGCATTTGGCTGAGTTTTGACCCTTATGAGGTGTGACTCGGGCCACGCGGATTGGGCGTAACGCTCGTGGGGACAACGCGATGACCTAAGAGGTGACAGCCGAGGAGGGAATACGGACGCCGTTCACGGCGCTGTGCCTCTCCCGGCCCCGCCCGCGCCGTCGGCCCATCCCCAAGCCGGCGGTCGGCACCTGTCCGCCAGGACGGGGCCGAAAGCCGTTTTCAACGTTCCGAGAGGTTGTTCGTGTCGGCCAGCACATCCCGTACGCTCCCGCCGGAGATCGCCGAGTCCGTCTCTGTCATGGCGCTCATTGAGCGGGGAAAGGCTGAGGGGCAGATCGCCGGCGATGACGTGCGTCGGGCCTTCGAAGCTGACCAGATTCCGGCCACTCAGTGGAAGAACGTACTGCGCAGCCTCAATCAGATCCTCGAGGAAGAGGGTGTGACGCTGATGGTCAGTGCCGCGGAGCCCAAGCGCACCCGAAAGAGCGTCGCAGCGAAGAGTCCCGCCAAGCGCACCGCCACCAAGTCGGTCGCGGCCAAGACGGTGACCAGCAGGAAGACCGCCGCCAGCGCGGCGCCGCCCGCGACCGAGCCCGCCGCCGGGGACGAGACGCCCGCCAAGAAGACGGCGGCGAAGAAGACGACCGCCAAGAAGGCGGCGGCGAAGAAGACCGTCACCGCGAAGAAGACGGCGGCCAAGAAGACCGCGGCCAAGAAGGACGACGCCGAGGTCCTCGAGGACGAGGTGCTCGAGGAGACCAAGGTCACCGAGGAGCCCGAGGGCACCGAGAACGCGGGCTTCGTGCTGTCCGACGACGACGAGGACGACGCTCCGGCCCAGCAGGTCGCCGCGGCCGGTGCCACGGCCGACCCGGTCAAGGACTACCTCAAGCAGATCGGCAAGGTCCCCCTGCTCAATGCCGAGCAGGAGGTCGAACTCGCCAAGCGCATCGAGGCGGGGCTGTTCGCCGAGGACAAGCTGGCGAACTCCGACAAGCTCGCCCCCAAGCTCAAGCGCGAACTGGAGATCATCGCCGAGGACGGCCGCCGCGCCAAGAACCATCTCCTGGAGGCCAACCTCCGCCTGGTGGTCTCCCTGGCCAAGCGCTACACCGGCCGCGGCATGCTCTTCCTGGACCTCATCCAGGAGGGCAACCTCGGTCTGATCCGCGCGGTCGAGAAGTTCGACTACACCAAGGGCTACAAGTTCTCCACGTACGCCACCTGGTGGATCCGGCAGGCGATCACCCGCGCGATGGCCGACCAGGCCCGCACCATCCGCATCCCGGTGCACATGGTCGAGGTCATCAACAAGCTCGCGCGCGTGCAGCGGCAGATGCTCCAGGACCTGGGCCGCGAGCCCACCCCGGAGGAGCTGGCCAAGGAGCTCGACATGACCCCGGAGAAGGTCATCGAGGTCCAGAAGTACGGTCGCGAGCCCATCTCGCTGCACACTCCCCTGGGTGAGGACGGCGACAGCGAGTTCGGTGACCTCATCGAGGACTCCGAGGCGGTCGTCCCGGCCGACGCGGTCAGCTTCACGCTCCTGCAGGAGCAGCTGCACTCCGTCCTCGACACCCTGTCCGAGCGCGAGGCGGGCGTCGTCTCCATGCGCTTCGGCCTCACCGACGGCCAGCCGAAGACCCTCGACGAGATCGGCAAGGTCTACGGCGTCACGCGGGAGCGCATCCGCCAGATCGAGTCCAAGACGATGTCGAAGCTGCGCCACCCCTCGCGCTCCCAGGTGCTGCGCGACTACCTCGACTAGGCCGGACCGACACGGTCGGCAAGGGCCCGCCTCCCGTCCCGGCGCTTTCGGCGCTTTAGAGGGGGGGCGGGCCCTTCCCCGTGCCGGGAGGGCGGGGCGTTCGTCCGCGCGGGGTGCGGGGTGACGGCGGCTGGATCACTCTGGGTGTTTCATGAACACCGTGAGTGAGGAGTCCGTATGCGTCGTCCCTGTGCTCGGTCGCTGGTCCGGCCGCTGGTCCTGGCGGCCGCCGCGACCGTCATATCGGCGGTGTCACCGTTGGCGACCGCGCATCCCGCGACCGCCGACAGCGTCGTCGTCGGGGGATTTCCGGTGAGCGCCGCCGACAGCCCGTGGACGGTGGCCCTGTCCAGCCGTGACCGGTACGGCGGGACGAGAGCGGGGCAGTTCTGCGGGGGAGTGGCCGTCGGCCGGACCACCGTGCTCACGGCCGCCCACTGCCTGGACCAGGAGGTCCTCGGGGCGCCGCCGACGCGGCCGGGTGACCTGAAGGTCATCGCGGGCCGTACGGACCTGCTGGGGGGCGGGGGCGAGGAGATCCCGGTACGGGACGTGTGGGTGAACCCGGCCTATGACAGCGTGAGCAACGCCGGCGACTTCGCCGTGATCACCCTGTCCGAAGCCCTGCCGGACGGATCCGTCCTGGCGATGGCGGCCGAGGGCGACGCCGCGTACGAGCCGGGGACGGCCGCGGTGGTCTACGGCTGGGGCGACACCACGGGGGCCGGGGACTACGCGCGGAGTCTGCGCGGATCACGCGTGCGCGTGCTGCCCGACTCCGTCTGTGAGCGGGCGTACCCGGGCGGTGAGGAGGGCGAGTACCGCGCGGGAACGATGGTGTGCGCCGGGGAACGGGCCGGTGGCCGGGACGCGTGCCAGGGGGACAGCGGGGGGCCGCTGGTGGCCGACGGGAAGCTGATCGGGCTGGTGTCCTGGGGGAACGGCTGCGGGCGGACGGGCAGCCCGGGGGTCTACACGCGCGTCTCCGCCGCGCTGCGGAGTCTGGGGTGGGGCCCGAGTGGCAGGCGCCCCCTCCACGGGTGGCACGGGGGCGTTCGGTGCGTCCTGAGGGGTTCTGCGGGCGAGCGAAGGCGGCCCGCCTCCGGGTGGGAGGCGGGCCGCCCTGCCGGCCTGTGCCGGTCTCGCTCGTCGTGGGACGCGAAAGGTCAGCGCTCGTCTTCCGAGTCGCTTGCCGGAACGGAGGTCAGGCGCTCGGTCTCGTCCTGTATCTCAGCGGCGATCTTCTTGAGTTCCGGCTCGAACTTGCGCCCGTGGTGGGCACAGAAGAGCAGTTCTCCGCCGCTCAGCAGGACGACGCGCAGGTACGCCTGGGCGCCGCAACGGTCGCAACGGTCGGCGGCCGTCAGCGGGTTCGCGGAAGTCAGAACAGTAGTCACGTCGCCTCTTCTCTAGCTCGACGAGCTGTCGTACCAGGGTCAACATCCAACCAGCCCCAAAACGTTCCCGCTCGTGGCTTTTCCTCGAAAAAATTTTCCGAGGAGGCTGGCTGTTGCCGGTTGGCGGCGAATGTGCCGTATTGCGTGTCTATGTGTCGTACGGGTTCGCGCTCTCGGTCAGTGTCGGTCCCCGCCGGCTGGCTTGCCGGTTGTTCATGAGGACGTGCCCGGAGCCTAAATGGTTCATGCCTCGAAGGGAACGTGATGTGTGCTTCACCCCATCCAGGGATCGAACAGGTATGCGATCGTGGACTAGGCTGCCGTCGTGACGAGGGTGGCGTTACAACGGCTCTACCTGGGCTCGGTACCCTCTGAGCGGTGAACGACGCCGCGCCCTTACCCAACGGGGCCCCATCTGAAATTCAGCGAGGAGCGAACCGCGTGACCGCCGAGACGTCCGTGCCGTCCACTGCGCTGCTGGCAGGAGCAGACCGGGACGGTTCCAACTACACCGCGCGGCACCTGCTCGTCCTCGAGGGGCTCGAGGCCGTACGCAAGCGCCCCGGCATGTACATCGGGTCGACCGACAGCCGTGGTCTGATGCACTGCCTGTGGGAGATCATCGACAACTCCGTGGACGAAGCCCTCGGCGGCTACTGCGACCACATCGAGGTGATCCTCCACGACGACGGCTCGGTGGAGGTCCGTGACAACGGCCGGGGCATCCCGGTCGACGTCGAGCCCAAGACCGGACTCTCCGGTGTCGAGGTCGTCATGACCAAGCTGCACGCCGGCGGAAAGTTCGGCGGTGGCTCGTACGCCGCCTCCGGCGGTCTGCACGGCGTCGGCGCCTCCGTGGTCAACGCCCTGTCCGCGCGGCTGGACGTCGAGGTGGACCGGGGCGGTCACACCCACGCCATCAGCTTCCGGCGAGGCGTCCCCGGTGCCTTCGCCGGCGGCGGTGCGGACGCCAGGTTCGAGGCCAGGAGCGGGCTGCGCAAGGCCAGGAAGATCCCGAAGTCGCGCAGCGGCACGCGCGTGCGGTACTGGGCGGACCGGCAGATCTTCCTGAAGGACGCCAAGCTCTCGCTCGACACGCTGCACCAGCGGGCCCGCCAGACCGCCTTCCTGGTGCCCGGCCTGACGATCGTCGTCCGGGACGAGTTCGGCCTCGGTGAGGGCGGCAGCAAGGGCGAGGAGTCCTTCCGCTTCGACGGCGGCATCAGCGAGTTCTGCGAGTACCTGGCCAGCGACCGGGGTATCTGCGACGTCCTCCGCTTCACCGGGCAGGGCAGCTTCAAGGAGACGGTCCCCGTCCTGGACGAGCACGGCCAGATGACGCCCACGGAGGTCACCCGTGACCTGGGCGTCGACGTGGCGATGCGCTGGGGGACCGGTTACGACACGACCGTCAAGTCGTTCGTCAACATCATCGCCACACCCAAGGGCGGCACCCATGTCGCCGGCTTCGAGCACGCCGTCGCCAAGACCATGAACGAGGTGCTGCGCGCCAAGAAGCTGCTCCGCGTCGCCGAGGACGACATCGTCAAGGACGACGCCCTCGAAGGGCTCACGGCGGTCGTCACGGTGCGGCTGGCCGAGCCGCAGTTCGAGGGGCAGACCAAGGAGGTGCTCGGCACCTCGGCCGCCCGCCGGATCGTGAACAATGTGATCACCAAGGAACTCAAGGCGTTCCTGACCTCCACCAAGCGTGATGCCGCCCAGCAGGCGCGGGTCGTCATGGAGAAGGCCGTCGCCGCGGCCCGCACCCGCATCGCCGCCGGTCAGCACAAGGACGCCCAGCGCCGCAAGACGGCCCTGGAGTCCTCCTCGCTCCCCGCCAAGCTCGCCGACTGCCGCAGCGACGATGTCGACCGCAGCGAGCTGTTCATCGTCGAGGGGGACTCCGCCCTCGGTACGGCGAAGCTGGCCCGGAACTCCGAGTTCCAGGCCCTGCTGCCGATCCGCGGCAAGATCCTCAACGTCCAGAAGTCATCCGTGACGGACATGCTGAAGAACGCCGAGTGCGGCGCGATCATCCAGGTCATAGGGGCCGGCTCGGGGCGGACCTTCGACATCGACACGGCCCGCTACGGCAAGATCATCATGATGACCGACGCCGATGTCGACGGTTCGCACATCCGCACGCTGCTGCTGACCCTCTTCCACCGCTACATGCGGCCGATGGTCGAGGCCGGCCGGGTCTTCGCCGCGGTGCCGCCGCTGCACCGCATCGAGCTGACCCAGCCGAAGAAGGGCCAGGACAAGTACGTCTACACGTACTCGGACCGTGAGCTGCGCGACAAGCTCATGGAGTTCCAGAGCAAGGGCGTCCGGTACAAGGACTCCATCCAGCGCTACAAGGGTCTCGGTGAGATGGACGCCGACCAGTTGGCGGAGACGACCATGGATCCGAGGCGCCGCACCCTGCGCAGGATCAACCTCACCGACCTCGAGGCCGCCGAGCAGGTCTTCGATCTGCTGATGGGCAACGACGTCGCGCCCCGCAAGGAGTTCATCTCCAACTCGGCGGCGACGCTCGACCGGTCGCGGATCGACGCGTAGGGCGCCCGGGCGTCCGGGCGACCAGGTGCCTGGCGAGGAGCGGTAGCGGACGGTCACGGAGCGTTCGTGGCGGGGCCAGGAGCGGCGATCCGGAGCCTGGGTTGCCGGTTGCCGGTTGCCGGTTGCCGGTTGCCGGTTGCCGGGGAGCGGGCTGTCTGCTATCGAGTCACCGGTTCACCGGCATCATCGACTCACCGGCGTCACCGAGTCACCGGCGTCACCGAGTCGCCGTGAGTGGCGGCCGGCCAGCCGTCTCCACCCGTGGGTGGAGTCCCACTGTTCCGAGGCTCCACCCATGATCCACCCGAGCTCCGATCTTCCCGCCCGACACTTTCCGTAACGTCGAAGGCGTCGGCGGGACTCGCTGCCGACCTCCCCTTCTCGTACACGGAGGCTTGGATGTCCGGGGTTGTCGACGTGCTGGTGATCATGGCCGTGGTCGGCCTGGTGTTCTCTCGCCAGTTCCGCCCGAGCCGGATCGACACGGAGAAGCACTGGTGGACCATGCCCGTGGTGCTGGCTTTGGTGGCGCTCAAGCAGGGGGAACCGCTCGGCGCCGGCCACTACACCGCGTCGGCCGCCCTGCTCGTCACGGAACTGCTCCTGGGAGCGGCGGTCGGAGCGGGGCTGGCCTGGACCACCCGCATATGGCTGGAGGCGGACGGCACGGTCTGGAGCAAGGGCAGCAAGGCGACCGCCGCGGTATGGGGCGTCGGCACAACCGTCCGCGTGGCCGTGTTCCTCCTCGGCTCGGTCCTGGGCGTGGACCAGGACACCTCCGCCTTGCTCCTCACCCTCGCGGCTACCCTGCTGGCCCGCTCCGCGACGCTTGCCTGGCGTCTGCGCGCAGTGCGCCCGACCGCCCCCTCGGCCGTGACACACGGCGCCGTCGTGTCCTGGTCCGCTCGGAAGGAACCGGTGTGACGGAGAACGCCTGGACGCGGTGGCCGTCCAAGGAAGCGCTCGGCCGGGAGAGGCGCTCGGCTCACCGGCGCCTGCTGGCCGTCGCCGTACGGGTGGGGGGACTGGGGGCGCTCCTGTGGGGGGCGGTCGCCGACGGCGAAGGCTGGGACGCGTTCGGTGCGACCGCGGTGGTCCTGCTGTCCGTGGTGGTGACCTGGGGTCTCTTCCGGACCACGCTCGCACACCGGCTCTGGCCGTCCCTGAGCCTCGTGGCGGCTCTCCTCGGCCTGGCGGGCATCGCCCATGCCGCCGGCTTCGGCATCCCCGCGGCGGTCCTCTGGTGCGGGTGTGCGGTCGTCGCACTGGAGCGGCTCCCCCTCGTGGCGGCGCTGCCCGTGAGCCTGGTGGCCTTCGCCGCCTACGCCGTGGTCGGTGACAACTCATGGACGAGCAGCGCCGCCCTGGCGGCCGGGCTGGCCCTGGGCGGGTACGTCCTGCGGCTCGACGCGGAGGCCCGCGGTCACGCACAGCGGCTGCTGGCCCAGGAGCGCGCCGCTCGGGCGGCCGAGGCGGAGTCGGCGGCGCTCGCCGAGCGGGCCCGCATCGCACGGGAGATCCACGACGTGCTGGCGCACAGTCTGTCGGCACAGATGGTCCACCTGGAGGCGGCACGGCTGCTGATCGAGGGGGGAGCGGAGCGGGAGCGGATCCTGGAACGAGTGGTGGCGGCGCGGGGGATGGCCCGTGACGGACTCGCCGAAACCCGGCAGGCGCTGTCCGCCCTGCGCGGAGAGCTGACGCCACTGGAGGATTTCCTGGAGCAGCTTGTGGGCACGTCGGACGGCGCCCATGCGACCGTCACCATTACGGGTGAGCGCCGGCCGCTGCCGGCCGAGGCGTCGCAGACCGTACGCCGGGTCGCCCAGGAGGCGATGACCAACGTCCGTATGCACGCTCCGGGCGCGGGGGTCCGGATGGTTCTCGACTACGGAACGCGCGAAGTCACCCTGGACGTCCGGGACTCGGGCGGCGGAACCGGTGAACTGACCGGCACGGGAGGCGGCTACGGTCTTCTGGGCATGCGGGAGCGGGCCGAACTGCTGGGCGGCTCGCTTCGGGCAGGACCGGGCGAGGAGGGGTTCGTGGTGACGTTGAAGGTTCCCGTATGACGGGGGAGGGCCAGGACAAGGGCTCCTGGGGCAAGGACGCCAGGGTCCTGGTCGTGGATGACCAGACGGTGGTGCGCGAGGGCATCGTCATGCTGCTGGGGCTGCTGCCGGGCGTCGAGGTGGTGGGCGCCGCGGCCGACGGCGAGGAGGCGGTGCGGCTGGTGGCCGAAATGGCTCCGGACGTGGTGCTGATGGATCTGCGCATGCCGCGGTGCGACGGGGTCGAGGCCACCCGGCGGATCCGGGCCGAGCACCCTGGGACGCAGGTCGTGGTCCTTACGACGTACGTGGACGACGAGTCGTTGTTCCCGGCGCTGCGAGCGGGGGCGCGCGGTTATCTCACCAAGGACGCGGGCGGGGAGGAGATCGTGCGGGCTGTGCACAGCGTGCTCTCCGGAGACGCGGGCCTGTCACCGGCCATCCAGCGCCGGTTGCTGGAGAGGCTGTCGGAAGCGGAAACGCCCCCCGCACCGCCGGCCGAGGCACCGGACGGGCTCACCGCGCGGGAGACCGAGGTGCTGGTGCTGATCGCCGAGGGACTCAGCAACCAGGAGATCGCCCGCAGACTGCATGTCTCCACCGCGACGGTGAAGACCCACATCAACAACCTGTTCGCCAAGACCGGCATCAAGGGCCGTGCACAGGCGGTCCGTTACGCCTATGGGAAGGGGCTTGTACGGCCTCCAGCGGGATGAGTCACCTGAAGGAGTGAACAGCGGGAGGAAGAAGAGTCGGGGATCTTCCCGTTCTGTCCATCCTTTGGCATGCAGTCAAGCAACGATCGCCTCCGTGAGGCGGGGACCTACGACGACCCTTGGTACGAGGCTCTCGCCTCCGGATGGGGTGAGGTGGCGGAAACGGCCGCCGCGGCGACGCCGGTTTCCCCGCCGACGCGACGGGGACCGTGTGACGACGGTACCCCGGCCCCGGCCTCTTCCACGACCACGACGAGGGCTACGAGCAGGGCTGCGGCCGCGGCTACCGCCGAGGCGTACTTGGAGGCGCAGGGGAGTGCGGCGTTCCAGGAGGTGCGCAGCCGGTATCGAAGGTTCGTGGTACCGGCGGGGGTCGGTTTCCTCGTGTGGTACCTGGCTTACGTGGTGGCCGCCACGACCGCGCCGGGGCTGATGGGCCGGCCGGTGGCGGGCGCCGTGAACGTGGCGATGCTCGCAGGGCTCGGCCAGTTCCTCACCACCTTCCTGCTGACCTGGGCCTACACCCGGCACGCTCGCCTCCGGCGGGACCGGGCGGCGCTGGAACTGCGCTGGCACACGCAGGAACGGGCCCGCGTCCGGGACGGTGCGGTATGACCGGGGAGCACCAGACGCTGGCGTTGGCGCTGTTCAGTTGCTTCGTGGCGGTCACGCTGGGGATCACCACCTGGGTGAGCCGGAACCGGCGGGGATCGGCGGAGGAGTTCTACGCGGGGGGCCGTCTGTTCTCCCCGTCGGAGAACGGCTTCGCCCTCGCGGGGGACTACATGTCCGCCGCCTCCTTCCTCGGCATCTCGGGCCTGATCGCGCTCTACGGCTATGACGGCATGCTCTACTCGGTGGGCTTCCTGGTGGCGTGGCTCGTGGTGCTGCTCCTCGTCGCCGAACTGGTGCGCAACTGCGGGAGGTTCACCCTCGCCGACGTGGTGGCGGCGCGGATGCGGGAGCGCCCGGTGCGGATCGCCGCGGGCACGTCCTCGGTCACCGTGTCCGTGCTGTACCTGGTGGCGCAGATGGTGGGGGCGGGCAGTCTGGTGGCGTTGCTGCTCGGCGGCACCGGCGAGGCGGGGCGGGCCTGGACCGTCGTGGGAGTCGGCGTGCTCATGATCGTCTATGTGTCGTTGGGCGGGATGCGGGCCACTACCTGGATCCAGATCGTGAAGACGGTGCTGCTGCTCGGCGGCACGACGGCGCTGACCGCGCTGGTCCTGGTCCGTTTCCACGGCGACTTCAACGATCTGCTGCTCAGCGCGGCCGGGCGCAGCGGGCAGGGGGAGGCGTTCCTGGCGCCGGGGCTGAGGTACGGCGGGGACTGGACCGCCCGTCTCGACTTCATCAGCCTCGGGCTCGCCCTGGTCCTGGGCACCGCCGGGCTGCCGCACATCCTGTCCCGCTTCTACACCGTGCCCACGGCCCGGGCGGCCCGGCGGTCGGTGGTCTGGTCGATCGGACTGATCGGCGGGTTCTACCTGATGACGATCGTGCTCGGCTTCGGCGCGGCCGCTCTCGTCGGACCCGACGCCGTGCGGCAGTCCAACCAGGCCGGTAACACCGCGGTGCCGTTGCTGGCGCTCGAACTCGGCGGCGGCCCGGACTCCACCGGCGGAACCGTGCTCTTCGCGGTCGTCGCCGCGGTCGCCTTCGCCACGATCCTCGCGGTGGTCGCCGGAATCACGCTGGCCTCCTCCACGTCCGTGGCCCACGACCTGTACGCCTCGCTGCGCCGCCGCGCCGAGCCGCGCGGTGAGGTGGCCGTGGCCCGCTGCGCCGCCGTCGGCGTCGGGGCGGTGGCGATCGCCCTCGGGCTGCTGGCCAGGGACCTCAACGTCGCCTTCCTGGTGGGTCTCGCCTTCGCCGTGGCCGCCTCCGCCAACCTGCCGGTACTGCTGTACTCACTGTTCTGGCGGCGCTTCACCACACGCGGCGCCGTGTGGGCGGTCTACGGCGGTCTCGTCCCGGCGGTGGTGCTGGTGCTGGTGTCGCCGGTGGTGTCGGGCGGCTCCGGGGCGCTGTTCCCGGGCGCCGACTTCGCCTACTTCCCGCTGCAGAACCCCGGCCTGGTCTCGATCCCGCTGGGGTTCGTCGCGGGCTGGCTCGGCACCGTCACCTCCGCCGAGCCCGCGGACCGGGCCAAGCACGCGGAGACCGAGGTACGGGCGCTGACGGGGGCGGGAGCCGTGTGACGGGGTCCGTCCCCGGTGCCGTACCGGCGCGTCGTACTCCGCTGCTGGTCGGCGTCGGTCGGCGTCGGTCGCCGTCGGTCGCCGGGGAGACAGGAAGGGCCGGGCAGGAGCGAGACGCGGCGCGGTCCGGCGGGCCTCAGGTGTGGGTCACCCATGCGTACCGGTGTTCCGGGCGGCCCGCGTCGCCGTATCGCAGGGTGAGCCTGGCCCGTCCCGTCCGCTCCAGGAGTTTCAGGTAGCGCTGGGCGGTCTGCCGGCTCACGCCCGTCCGGTCGGCGATCTCCTGGGCCGACAGCGACCCCTCGGCCCGCATCAGACACTGGCGCACCAGCTTTGCGGTGGTGGGGGAGTGGCCCTTGGGCAGCCCCGGCTCCGACGGCGCCGACAGGGCCCCGAACATCCGGTCCACCTCGGCCTGTTCGGCCTCGCCGCCGCCGTCCAGGGCACGGCGCAGCTCCGCGTACGCCTCCAGCTTGACGCGCAGGCCCGCGAAGGCGAACGGTTTGACCAGGTACTGCAACGCGCCCTGCCGCATCGCCGCCTGCACGGTGGCCCGGTCCCGCGCGGCCGTCACCATGATCACGTCGGTCTGGTGGCCGCGCCGGCGCATCTCCTGGACGACCGTCAGACCGGTCAGGTCCGGCAGGTAGTGGTCCATGAGCACGAGGTCGAGGCGGGGCAGCGTCTCCAGCCGCCGCAGGGCCTCGGCCGCGCTGTGCGCCTGGCCGGCCACATGGAAGCCGGGCACTTTCTCGACGTAGGCGGCGTTCACGCGCGCGACGCGGGTGTCATCGTCCACGACCAGGACCTCGATCATCGCGACTCCTCCTCGTCGTCTGCCCCGGCGGCCGGCCGGGAGGAGGGCCCGGGGACACCGGACCCGGGCGGGGACACGGTGGCGGTCGTCGTGGGATGGGCTCGGGCAGCGGTCGTCGTGGGGCGGAGTGGGGTGCCGGTCGCCGTGGGACCGGGTTCGGTGGCGGTCGTCGCAGGACCGGGCTCGGCCAGTGCCTCGGGCAGGACGACCGTGAACTCGGCTCCCCCGCCGGGAGCCTCGCCGACCACCGCGCTGCCGCCCTGCCGCTCGGCGAACGTCCGGACCAGGGAGAGCCCGATCCCGCGCCGGCGGTGCGCCGGCGGCTCCTTGGTCGACCAGCCCTCCGTGAACACCACCTCGCGTCGCGAGGCCGGTATACCAGGCCCCGTGTCCCGCACACGCAGGACCGCCGTACGCCCCTCGCCCCGCAGTTCCACCTCCACGCGCGCGTGCCGGGTGCCCGCGGCGGCGTCGACGGCGTTGTCGACCAGGTTGCCGACGACCGTGACGAGTCCCCTGGGATCGATCAGCCGGTCCGGCAGCCGGGTCCGGTCCGACACCCACAGGGTGACGCCGCGCTCGGCCGCGACGGTCGCCTTGCCGACCAGCAGCGCGGCCAGCAGCGGGTCGGTGATGCGCTCGGTGATCTGTTCCGCGGTGGCGCGGTGGTTGCCGACCACCTCGCCGACGAACTCCGCGGCGTCGTCGTACATCTCCAGTTCGAGCATCCCCAGCAGGGTGTGCATGCGGTTGGCGTGCTCGTGGTCCTGGGCGCGCAGGGCGTCGATCAGGCCGCGGGTGGAGTCCAGTTCCCGGCCGAGCTGCTCCAGTTCGGTGCGGTCGCGCAGGGTGGCGACGGCGCCGCCGTCACCGGTGGGCATCCGGTTGGCGACCAGCACGCGCGGGCCGCGGACGGTGAGCAGGTCGGTACCGCTCACCCGGCCGGCCAGCACATCCGCCGTACGGCCCTCACCGAGCGCCTCGCCGGGCGTTTGGCCCACCGCCTCGTCACCGAGGTCGAGCAGGCGCCGCGCCTCGTCGTTGAGCAGGCGGACACGGCCCGTCCGGTCCAGGGCGACGACGCCCTCCCGGATGCCGTGCAGCATCGCCTCGCGCTCCGAGAGCAGCGCCGAGATGTCGGAGAAGGCGAGGTCACGGGTCTGCCGCTGGACCCGGCGCGCGATCAGCCAGGCGGCCAGCGCGCCGACCGCCAGCGCGCCCCCGGCGTACGCGAACAGTCCGGGGACGGCCCGCAGCAGACGGGCCCGGACGCTGTCGTAGGCGATCCCGACCGAGACCGCCCCGACGACGTCACCGTCACCGTCGCGCAGCGGCACCTTGCCGCGGGCCGAGCGGCCCAGGGTGCCCTCGTCGATCTCCATCACCTCGTGCCCGGCCAGGGCCTCGCCCGGGTCGGTCGACACGACCGCGCCGATCCGGTCAGGATCGGTGTGCGACCAGCGCACGCCCCGCCGGTCCAGGACCACGACGTACTCGGCCCCGGTGGCCTTCCGGATCCGTTCCGCCTCCCGCTGCACCGGACCGTCCGCCGTCGCCGGGGTGCTCCGCAGGTCGGCCGCGAGCTGCGGCTGCTGCGCGGTCGTCTGCGCGATGGCGAGCGCCCGGCGCATCGCCTGGTCGTCCAGCTGATCACCGAGCGGCGCGAGGAACAGCCCGGTGGCCAGCACCGCGACTCCGGCGGCGATCGCCAGCTGCATCAGCAGTACCTGGGAGAACACCCGCCGTGGCAGACCGAGGCGCAGGCGGCGCGGGCGAGGAGTGGGGCTCATGGCCCTCGACGGTACGTGGTGCCGGCACTCAGCCGAAGACGGTGTGACGCGGATCTACCACAAGCGCCGGCAGTGGGGGACGGCCGGTGGTGTCCGCGTACCAGGGACGGTCGGCGGCGTCCGCGTACCGGGGACGGCCGGCGGCATCCGAGCCCCGGCAGGCGGTCAGCCGGCGAGTGCCACCGCCACCGCAAGTTCACGGATCCCGCCGACCTCCATCCGCGCCGGTGAGCCGAGGACCGACGCCCCGCAGCTCTCCGGGCGCGGCGGCAGCGACGCGCCCTGGGCCACCGTGACCCGCCAGTGCCGTCCGTCGACGTGGGCCACGGTCACCTCCCAGCGCGGTGCCGCGCCGTCGGTGCGCACGACGCTGAGCGTCTCGGCCGTGTACTCGCCCACCGCCGCGCGGACGGCCAGCTCGGCGGCTTGCCCGGGCCGCTCCCAGGCCGAGCTGCCACGGCAGCCCGTGAGGACGATCCGCTGGTCCCGCACGCCCCGCAGGACCTCCCCGACCGCCCGCGCGTCGACCCTGCCGTAGGCGTATCCGTACGGCAGGACGAGCACGGTCGGCGAGAACCGGTGGCCGCCCAGGTGGGTGACCTCCCAGACGCCCTCGGTGCCGGCGGCGGCGAGTTCCGCGGCCAGCGGCCGGCCCAGCAGCGCACAGCACCGGTCGCGCTTGCCGTTGGTGCAGACGAGGACGAGCGGGTCACCGGTGTGCGGCCCGCCCCGGAGCGCGGTGTCGAAGCCACGGTGGTCGCCCCGGCCGAGCGCGGCGAAGTCGAGGTCGAGCAGCCGGGCGGGATCGGCGACCGTGGCGGCGCGCAGCCAGGTGTTCCCCGGCGCGGTGTGGGCCGTGTAGACCCGCCGCGCGGCGGACGCGCCGGGGTCCGCGTGACGCCCGGGACGGCGGATGAGCGCGATCCGCACGCCCGTGCCTCGCGTGGCCTTCTCCAGGGCACGGCCCAGGGCGGGGTCCAGGTGGCTCGAAACGAGCGCCTTGGCACCCCACGGGCCGGGCTGCTCCAGCAGCAGCCAGGTCCGGGCGGTCGCCGCGGTTCCCGAAACGGGCTCGTCGAGGTCCTGGGAGACGGTTGAGCACCTACTCACACAGGTGAGCCTAACCTGAGTTGAGTGCGACGACTTCCCGCCGCACTCGAACAGCCGCCGGTGGAGTGACGCCGGAGCGGTCGCGGAGCGTGCGCGCCGCCCCCGGGGGAGGAGCGTGCGGCCCGGCGCCGGGCCGCATCGGTGGAGCGTCGAGCGGGGACGGGGTACCGGGCTGCTCGCCGGGTGGCCGGTCCGGCTCGGGCAACGGCGGGTGCGGCCGGAGTGGGCGGCGGGTCAGGCGTCGGGGATGTCCGCCTCGGCGCGTACGCGCGTACGAGGGTCTCCCGGCTCACGACGACGATGCGTTCGTAGTCGGCGCGGGCGGCGTCGGCGGGCAGCTCGCGTTCCAGCGCCTCGGCGGCCTCGGCGGCGATGACGGCGTCAGCCCCCGTGTCAGGCGGCCGTCCGCCGGTCGTCGCGTGCGGGGCGGGCGACGGGAACCGGCGAGCGGTGGGCGGTGGGCGGTGCTTGCCGGCACCGGAGTGCCGAGCGGCTCCGACCGGCGAGGAGGCGGGGAGGCGGGGAGGTGGCGCACGGAGGGGAACGAGGGCCGCGCGCATCGGTGTCTTCCCCCACACCTGTCCCGTACGCGCCGCTGGCAACCGTTCACTCCGAGGCGTTCGGGAGACTCGTATCCTGAGGCGGCACACGGTCCGGCAGACGTCGAGGAGGCAGCGCATTGGGGCAGCGTCCGACCCCGCGGGTTCCGGCCCCGCAGATTCCGGTGGTCATCCTCGCCGGATTCCTCGGTTCCGGGAAGACCACGCTCCTCAACCACCTGCTGCACCGCTCCGGGGGCAGCCGTATCGGTGCGATCGTCAATGACTTCGGTGCCATCGAGATCGACGCGATGGCGGTGGCCGGCGTGCTCGGGGACTCCACCGTCTCGCTCGGCAACGGCTGTCTGTGCTGTGCCGTCGACCCCGGTGAACTGGACGTCTACCTGGCCCGGCTCGCCCGGCCGGAGGCCGGCGTCGACGTCATCGTCATCGAGGCCAGCGGTCTCGCCGAGCCCGAGGAACTGGTGCGCATGCTGCTCGCCAGCGAACTGCGGGGGATCGTCTACGGCGGCCTGGTCGAGGTGGTCGACGCCGCCGAGTTCGACGGGACGCGGGCCCGGCACCCGGAGATCGACCGGCATCTGGCCCTCGCCGACCTGGTCGTGGTCAACAAGCTCGACCGGGCCCCGGACGGCGGCGAGCGGGTACTCGGTCTGGTCGGCTCGCTCACCGACCGGGCCGCCGTCGTCCCGGCCACCTACGGCCGCGTCGACCCCGAGTTCCTCTTCGACTGCCGGCCGGCCGAGGAACGCGTGGGACAGCTGTCCTTCGACGACCTGCACGACCGCTCCCGGACCGACGGCCACGCCGACCACCTGCACAGCGCCTACGACAGCCTGTCGTTCGTCTCCGACGTCCCCCTGGACCCGCGGCGCCTGATGCGGTTCCTCGACAGCCGGCCCGAGGGCCTGTACCGGATCAAGGGGTACGTCGACTTCGGCCCGTACGACCCGCGCAACCGCTACCTCGTGCACGCCGTGGGGCGCTTCCTGCGCTTCTGTCCCGAGCCCTGGCCGCCCACCGGCCCCGGCCCCGGTACCGGCCCGGAGCGGCTGACCCAGCTCGTCCTGATCGGCTCCGGCATCGACGCCCCCGCCCTCACCGAGGAACTCCAGGAGTGCGCGAGCCACGCCCCGCACGCCGACGAGCACGGCATGTGGGGCGTCCTGCGCTACGTACAGGGCCCGGAGGAGCAGGCCCCCGACGACGGGACGGAGCCGGACCCGGGCCCCGACGAAGAGGCGTACCCGGCTCCGGAGCCGATCCTCTAGTACCGATACCGGCGATCCGGTCCGTTTTCCGGCGAATCGGCTTGGCTCTGATCGGCCCGGTCCGGGTGGGGACGGTCGAGGGAGACGGTCTGGCGGCGGACCATGACCGTGCCGTCCACCGCGACCAGCCGCCCCCCCGATACCAGGACCCGCTCGTGTCCCCGGCCGCCACGGGCCGGCGCACCCGGGCGAACAGTGCCTTCGGCGGCTCCGGGCCCGGCCGCGGACAGCCCGGGCCGATCGCCGCGGTGGGCCGGCCGGTCGCCGCGGTGGCCGGCACCCGCCACGTCCCCCTTCACCGGCCGTCCGCTGAAGTCCGTGTGCCAGGAGCCGGACGACCTCGCTTGTGGCCCTGTCCGGAGGACACGCACACCGTCGGCACGGAACGGACCGCGACCCGGGCGGACAGCAGCAGCCGCCGGCGTCGCCCGGCCCGGCCGCGATCCGCGACCACCTCGCCCACCGGCTCCGGGGGAACGCGCGGGCCGGCACCCCCAGCGCGACCCGAGCCGGCAACCGCTCATCCGGCGACGACCTCACCGGTCCGGGCCTTGACAGCCTCGGCACACCACACCCGACGGACCAGGAGCCCGAAACCGCCGGTATCGCGTCTAGGCCGGACCGGCCACCACCGAGACCGTCTTCGGCAGTGACACACCCGACCCGTCGCGGCGCGGGTCGATCTCCGGCAGCTCGGCCGGTGTGCCGTTCTTCTGCGCGGCCCGGGCCGGCGCGGGACCCGCCCAGGCCAGCGCCAGGCAGTCCTCGCCCTTCAGGAACCGCTGGCAGCGCACACCGCCCGTGGCCCGGCCCTTGCGCGGATACTGGTCGAACGGCGTCAGCTTGGCCGTGGTCTGCACGGAGTCGTCCAGCGTCCCGCGCGAGCCCGCCACGGTGAAGACCACCGCGTCCGTCGCCGGGTCGACCGCCGTGAACGAGATGACCTTCGCACCCTCGGTGAGCTTGACGCCGGCCACGCCGCCCGCCGGACGGCCCTGCGGACGGACCTGCGAGGCCTGGTAGCGCAGCAGTTGGGCGTCGTCCGTGATGAAGACCAGGTCCTCCTCGCCCGTGCGCAGCTCGACCGCGCCGACGATCCGGTCGCCCTCCTTGAGGGTGATGACCTCCAGCTCCTCCTTGCTGGCCGGGTAGTCCGGCACCACCCGCTTGACGACGCCCTGCTCCGTACCGAGCGCGAGGCCCGGCGAGGACTCGTCGAGGGTGGTCAGGCAGACCACCGTCTCGTCGTCCTCCAGGGAGACGAACTCCGCCAGCGGCGCGCCGCCCGCCAGGTTGGGCGTGGGCATCTCCTCGGGCAGCTGCGGCAGGTCGATCACGTTGATCCGCAGCAGGCGCCCGGCGGACGTCACCACGCCCACCTCGCCGCGGGCCGTGGCCGGCACCGCCGAGACGATCAGGTCGTGCTTGACGCGCTTGCCGCCGCCGTCCGGGGCGAACGGCTCGTCGTTCGCCGTACGGGCCAGCAGTCCGGTCGAGGAGAGCAGCACCCGGCACGGGTCGTCCGCCACCTGGAGCGGCACGGCGGCCACGGGGGTGGCCGCCGACTCCAGCAGCACGGTCCGGCGGTCGGTGCCGAACTTCTTGGCCACCGCGGCCAGTTCCGCCGAGACCAGCTTGCGCAGCTCCTGGTCGGAGTCGAGGATGCGGGTCAGCTCCTCGATCTCCGCGGTGAGCCGGTCCTTCTCGGCCTCCAGCTCCACGCGGTCGAACTTGGTGAGCCGGCGCAGCGGCGTGTCCAGGATGTACTGGGTCTGTACGTCGCTCAGCCCGAAGCGCTCGATCAGGCGCTCCTTGGCCTGCGCGCTGTTCTCGCTGGAGCGGATGAGACGGATGACCTCGTCGATGTCGATCAGCGCGGTGAGCAGGCCCTCGACCAGGTGCAGCCGGTCGCGGCGCTTGCCGCGGCGGAACTCGCTGCGCCGCCGTACGACGTCGAAGCGGTGGTCGAGATAGACCTCCAGCAGCTCCTTCAGGCCCAGGGTGAGGGGCTGGCCGTCCACCAGGGCGACGTTGTTGATGCCGAAGGACTCCTCCATCGGCGTCAGCTTGTAGAGCTGCTCCAGGACGGCCTCCGGCACGAAGCCGTTCTTGATCTCGATGACCAGGCGCAGTCCGTGCTCGCGGTCGGTGAGGTCCTTGACGTCCGCGATGCCCTGGAGCTTCTTCGCGCCGACCAGGTCCTTGATCTTGGCGATCACCTTCTCCGGGCCGACCGAGAACGGCAGCTCGGTGACGACGAGGCCCTTGCGGCGGGCCGTCACCGTCTCCACGGTCACCGTCGCGCGGATCTTGAACGTGCCGCGGCCCGACGCGTACGCGTCCCGGACACCCGGCAGTCCGACGATCACACCGCCCGTGGGCAGGTCGGGACCGGGGACGTGCTTCATCAGGGCTTCGAGATCGGCGTTCGGGTACCTGATGAGGTGCCGGGCGGCGGCGATGACCTCGCGCAGGTTGTGCGGCGGCATGTTGGTGGCCATGCCGACGGCGATGCCCGAGGCACCGTTGACCAGCAGGTTGGGGAAGGCGGCGGGCAGCGCCTGCGGCTCCTGCTCCTGGCCGTCGTAGTTGGGGGCGAAGTCGACGGTGTCCTCGTCGATCGACTCCGTCATCAGCCCGGCCGCCTCGGCCATCCGGCACTCGGTGTACCGCATGGCGGCGGGCGGGTCGTCGTTGCCCAGCGAGCCGAAGTTGCCGTGGCCGTCGACCAGGGGGACGCGCATCGAGAACGGCTGGGCCATGCGGACCAGGGCGTCGTAGATCGACGCGTCGCCGTGCGGGTGCAGCTTGCCCATCACCTCGCCGACGACGCGGGCGCACTTCACGTACCCGCGCTCGGGCCTGAGGCCCATCTCGTTCATCTGGTAGACGATGCGGCGGTGCACCGGCTTGAGTCCGTCGCGTGCGTCCGGCAGGGCACGGGAGTAGATGACCGAGTACGCGTACTCAAGGAATGAGCCCTGCATCTCGTCGACGACGTCGATGTCGAGGATCTTCTCCTCGTACGGGTCGTCGGGCGGCGGGGTCTTCGTACTACGGCGGGCCATCGCTGCCGGCTCCTCGCTGAAGCGTGAACGGTGATCTGACGCGGTCCATTGTGGACCGAGGCACTGACAGCGACCGACCAGGACCCGTCGCGGGCGCCCGGCCCGGTGCTGTCCCGCAGGGTACGCCCTCACCTTTGCGGCCTCACGCGCACGCCCGGGCCCGCCGTCGGCGGCGCCCGCCGGGCAGCCTCGGAGCGATCTGCCGGCCCCGACGCGCGTCACCACGAGCACCGGCCGGTTCCCGCTGAGGCGCGCGCCGGGGCGCTCGCCCGCTCGCGGCCTCCGTCCCGTGCCCCTGCCTGCCCGCGCCCTCCCCTTGGTGCGTGCCCGCACCCGCGCCCGCACCGCCCGCGACCCCCCGCCGCCGCGCCCGCGCCGCCCGCACCGCCCGCGACCCCTCACCGCCGCGCCCGCGCCGCCCGCACCGCCCGCGACCCCTCACCGCCGTGCCCGCGACCCCTCACCGCCGTGCCCGCGGAGCTGCTCGCTCTCGGCGTACGGGAGGCGGGAACTTCTCCAGTGGTCCGCGCGCTTGCATACAGTGGCAGGACCGATAGGAATTCCGCAGTTCCGGCCCGTGACGCGGTCGGCACCGGTGATTCCGTCCAAGGTTTCCGCGATCGAAGGGACGTACATGCCCATGGGTCACACGGCCACAGCCGAGGCAGGCTCCGGCGGGCTGACAGCGACCGAGCACCGCCTGGCCAACGGCCTGCGCGTGGTGCTCTCCGAGGACCACCTGACCCCGGTCGCGGCGGTGTGCCTCTGGTACGACGTCGGCTCGCGCCACGAGGTCAAGGGCCGTACCGGTCTGGCTCACCTTTTCGAGCACCTGATGTTCCAGGGCTCCGCCCAGGTCAAGGGCAACGGTCACTTCGAACTGGTGCAGGGCGCCGGCGGCTCCCTCAACGGCACCACCAGCTTCGAGCGCACCAACTACTTCGAGACCATGCCCGCCCACCAGCTGGAGCTCGCCCTCTGGCTGGAGGCCGACCGCATGGGCTCCCTGCTCGCCGCCCTCGACGACGAGTCGATGGAGAACCAGCGGGACGTCGTCAAGAACGAGCGCCGCCAGCGCTACGACAACGTGCCCTACGGCACGGCGTTCGAGAAGCTGACCGCCCTCGCCTACCCGGAGGGCCACCCCTACCACCACACCCCGATCGGCTCCATGGCCGACCTGGACGCGGCCACCCTGGAGGACGCCCGCGCGTTCTTCCGCACCTACTACGCGCCGAACAACGCGGTGCTGTCCGTGGTCGGCGACATCGACCCCGAGCAGACGCTCGCCTGGATCGAGAAGTACTTCGGCTCCATCGCCTCCCACGACGGCAAGCCCGCCCCCCGGGACGGCTCGCTGCCCGAGGTCATGGGCGGGCAGCTGCGCGAGGTCGTCGAGGAGGAGGTCCCGGCCCGCGCCCTGATGGCCGCCTACCGCCTGCCGCACGACGGCACGCGCGCGTGCGACGCCGCCGACCTGGCCCTCACCGTCCTCGGCGGCGGCGAGTCCTCCCGCCTCTACAACCGCCTCGTACGGCGCGACCGTACGGCCGTCGCGGCCGGCTTCGGTCTGCTGCGCCTGGCCGGAGCGCCCTCCCTGGGCTGGCTGGACGTGAAGACCTCCGGTGACGTCGAGGTGCCGGTCGTCGAAGCCGCCATCGACGAGGAGCTGGCCCGGTTCGCCGAGGAGGGGCCCACCGCCGAGGAGATGGAGCGGGCCCAGGCCCAGCTGGAGCGCGAGTGGCTGGACCGGCTCGGCACGGTCGCCGGCCGCGCCGACGAGCTGTGCCGCTACGCCGTCCTGTTCGGCGACCCGCAGCTCGCCCTGACCGCCGTACAGCGCGTCCTGGAGGTGACGGCGGAGGAGGTACAGGAGGTCGCCAAGGCCCGCCTGCGCCCCGACAACCGCGCGGTGCTCGTCTACGAGCCCACCGCCCCCGCAGCCGACGCCGACGCCGACGACGCCACCGACGAGAACGAGGAGGCGGCCAAGTGACCGAGCTCGCCACCATGGACTTCCACCCCCGGCCGCAGGCGGGCGAGCCCAAGCCCTGGGCCTTCCCCGCCCCCGAGCGCGGCACGCTCGGCAACGGCCTCACCGTCCTGCGGTGCGACCGCCCCGGCCAGCAGGTCGTCGCCGTCGAGCTGTTCCTGCGCGCCCCCCTGGACGCCGAGCCGGCCGGTCTCGACGGCGTCGCCACCATCATGGCCCGCGCCTTCTCCGAGGGCACCGACAAGCACTCCGCCGAGGAGTTCGCCGCCGAACTGGAGCGCTGCGGGGCCACCCTGGACGCGCACGCCGACCACCCCGGCGTCCGGCTCACCCTCGAAGTGCCCGCTTCCCGCCTCGCCAAGGCGCTCGGCCTGGTCGCCGACGCCCTGCGGGCCCCCGCGTTCGCCGACAGCGAGATCGAACGCCTGGTGCGCAACCGGCTCGACGAGATCCCGCACGAACTGGCCAACCCCTCGCGCCGGGCCGCCAAGGAGCTCTCCAGGGAGCTGTTCCCGGCGGACTCCCGGATGTCCCGTCCGCGCCAGGGCACCGAGGAGACGGTCGCCGGCATCGACTCCGCGGCCGTCCGCGCCTTCTACGAGAAGCACGTCCGCCCCGCCACCGCCACCGCCGTGGTCGTCGGTGACTTCACCGGCGTCGACCTCGGCGCGCTGCTCGACGACACCCTCGGCTCGTGGACGGGCTCGGCGGCCGAACCGCGGCCCGTGCCCCCGGTGACCGCCGACGACACCGGCCGCGTCGTCATCGTGGACCGCCCCGGCTCCGTCCAGACGCAGCTGCTGATCGGCCGTACCGGTCCCGACCGGCACGACAGCGTCTGGCCCGCCCAGGTGCTCGGCACGTACTGCCTGGGCGGCACCCTCACCTCCCGCCTGGACCGCGTCCTGCGCGAGGAGAAGGGCTACACCTACGGCGTCCGCGCCTTCGGCCAGGTCCTGCGGTCCGCGCCCGACGGCACGGGCGCCGCGATGCTCGCCATCAGCGGCTCCGTCGACACCCCCAACACCGGCCCGGCCCTCGACGACCTGTGGAAGGTGCTGCGCACGCTCGCCGAGGGCGGGCTCACCGACGCCGAACGGGACGTCGCCGTGCAGAACCTGGTGGGCGTGGCGCCGCTGAAGTACGAGACCGCGGCGGCCGTCGCGAGCACGCTGGCCGACCAGGTCGAGCAGTACCTGCCCGACGACTACCAGGCGACGCTGTACCAGCGGCTCGCCGAGACCGGCACGGTCGAGGCCACCGCGGCGGTCGTCAACGCCTTCCCGGTGGACCGTCTGGTGACCGTCCTGGTGGGTGACGCGGCGCGGATCAAGGAGCCCGTCGAGGCCCTCGGCATCGGCGAAGTCACCGTGGTGAGCGCCGAGTAGCGGCACGCGCGCGTGGGGCGGTTCCGGCGACCTTCGTGCCGCCGGAACCGCCCTGTGTCCGAATGGGGTGGATTGGTGCAGAGGTTGCCCGTCTGCCCTGTGGGATGGACAACAAAAACCGTGATGCGTTTGAGTCTTGAACCGACGCCCGCTTAGCGTCTCCCCGGCTGTCCGTCAGGCAGTGCGCCGCACCCGCGGCACCGGACAGTCATCGCCGAGTCCCCGTACGGCGCGAGCCAGGGGAGCCGGGGACCCACCAGTCCCTGGGGTGAATCGGACGCCCGCGCGCAGCGAGGGGGCCCGTAGGAGACCTTCCTGCTCCGAACCCGTCAGCTAACCCGGTAGGCGAGAGGGAAGGAAAGGACCAGCCTCTACATGGCGTTCACGCGCGCCACCGGCAAGCACCGCCGTCCCGGCCGGGTACACCGCACCACCGTCCGCGCGGCCGGGGTCGCGACCCTCACCACCACCGGCGTCATCGGCACCCTCACGGCCCCCGCGTTCGCCGCCGAGCCGTCCCCCCAGGACACCGGCCTCACCCCGGTCATCACCCTCGGCGACTCGGTGGCCGAGGAGGTCAGCGCCCAGGCCGCCGCCCAGCGGCAGGCCGCCGAGGACGCCGCCGCCCGGGAGCAGGCCGAGCGGGCCGCCCGCGAGCGGGCCGCCGAGGCCGCCGAGCAGGCCCGCGAGGACCAGGAGCGCGCCGCCCGCGAGGCCGAGCGCAAGCGCCTGAACACCTACGTGGCCCCCATCAGCGGCTCCTACGTGTCCACCGCGTACCGGGCCAGCAGCGGTCTGTGGTCCTCCGGCACGCACACCGGCATCGACTTCCACGCCGCGTCCGGCACCGCCGTCCGCGCGGTCGGCGCCGGCACGGTCGTCGAGGCCGGCTGGGGCGGCGCGTACGGCTACCAGGTCGTGATCAAGATGCACGACGGGACGTACACCCAGTACGGCCACCTGTCGTCCATCGGCGTCTCCGTCGGCGAGACGGTCACCCCCGGCCGGCGGATCGCCCTCTCCGGGGCGACCGGCAACGTCACCGGGGCGCACCTGCACTTCGAGGCCCGCACCGGGCCGGAGTACGGCTCGGACATCGACCCGGTGGCCTACCTCCGCTCCCACGGCGTCACCGTCTGACGCCCCGCGGCACGGCACACCCGAAAGCCCCGGCTCCCCGAGCCGGGGCTTTCGGACGTTAAAGGTGACCAAAAACAGACCAAAAACAGCCAGGGAAACCGCCCCCCCGTCGGAAAGCGCGGCGCATTGCAATAGAGTCACTGAACACGCGTCAATCGTCGACGTTTCACGGGGATTAAGGCGGAGGTCGGTCATGCGTATTCCGGCGCATTCGGTGTGCACGGCGATCCGGGACGACATCGTCGCCGGTGTCTACGAGCGCGGCAGCCGGCTCACCGAGGAACTCCTCGCCCGGCGCTACGGCGTCTCCCGCGTCCCCGTGCGCGAGGCCCTGCGGACCCTGGAGGCCGAGGGATTCGTGGTGACGCGGCGCCACGCGGGCGCGTGCGTGGCCGAACCCACCGAACAGGAGGCCGCCGACCTGCTGGAGATGCGGCTGCTCCTGGAGCCGCTCGGCGCCGCCCGGGCCGCCCAGCGGCGCACCGAGGCCCATTTGAAGGTGCTGCGCGGCCTGGTGCGGCTGGGCCAGGAGCGGGCCAGGCGGGGCAACAGCGACGACCTGCGCTCGCTGGACGGCTGGTTCCACGAGACGCTCGCCCAGGCCGCCGGCAGCGCGGCGATGACCTCGACGCTGACCCGGCTGCGGCACCGGATCGCCTGGATGTACACCGTGGAGGCGCCCGCCAGCCCGGTCGACACCTGGGCGGAGCACGGCGCGATCGTCGACGCCGTGGCCCGGGGCGACGGCGAACGCGCCCGGTCGCTCACCGCGCTGCACACCGAGCGGTCGACGGCCGCGCACCGCCTGCGCCCCGCCCCGGGCGCCGACCGCGCGGAGCGTGTGAGGAACTCGCAACGTGCCGTAAACATGCCGAGCCTGCGGTATTAACACGGACGCCGTATACAAAGAGGAGTTATTCAGCGGGGTATTTTTCTGCTGCCGTTTCATTACCGTCCCCGTGTCTTTTCCGCCGGGGAACGCGGCTGGTTCACGGTGCCCGGGTACCGGGTGCGGAAAACACGGAAGCCGTGCCGGCCCCGAAGGACCGGCACGGCTCGCCCCGGGGCGCGCGACGGCTCAGACGGTCTCCGGAAGCTCCTCGAGCCCCTCGGCGACCAGCTTGGCCAGGCGGTCCAGCGCGGCGTCCGCGCCCTCGGCGTCCGACGCGAGGACGACCTCTTCGCCGCCCTGGGCGCCCAGACCCAGAACGGCCAGCATGGAGGCGGCGTTGACGGGGTTGCCGCCGGCCTTGGCGATCGTCACCGGGACGCCGCTGGCCGTGGCGGCCCGGACGAAGATGGAGGCGGGGCGGGCGTGGAGGCCCTCGGCCCAGCCGACGTTGACGCGGCGCTCAGCCATGTGTTTCTGCCCTTCGGTCGTGCAGGCTTGTCTAGACCAGTCTTCCATACGGCGCTCCCGCCGGACGGCCCCCTTCGGCCCCGGGCCGCTGTCGTACCCGAGCCGTACGCTGGGCCCCATGCAGACCGCGTCGGACCGGCACGAGTACCCCGCCCACTGGGAGGCGGACGTGGTGCTGCGCGACGGCGGCACCGCCCGCGTGCGCCCCATCACCGCCGACGACGCCGAGCGCCTGGTCAGCTTCTACGAGCAGGTCTCGGACGAGTCCAAGTACTACCGCTTCTTCGCGCCCTACCCCCGGCTGTCCGCCAAGGACGTCCACCGCTTCACGCACCACGACTTCGTGGACCGGGTGGGACTCGCGGCCCTGGTGGGCGGCGAGTTCATCGCCACCGTACGCTACGACCGGATCGGCGCCGGCGGCACGCCCGCGCACGGGCCGGCCGACGAGGCGGAGGTCGCCTTCCTCGTCCAGGACGCCCACCAGGGACGCGGCGTGGCCTCCGCGCTCCTGGAGCACATCGCCGCGGTCGCGCGCGAGCGCGGCATCCGCCGCTTCGCCGCCGAGGTGCTCCCCGCCAACACCAAGATGATCAAGGTGTTCACGGACGCCGGGTACACCCAGAAGCGCAGCTTCGAGGACGGCGTCGTCCGCCTGGAGTTCGGCCTCGAACCCACCGACCGCTCGCTCGCCGTGCAGTACGCGCGCGAACAGCGCGCCGAGGGCCGTTCCGTCCGGCGGCTGCTCACCCCCGGCTCGGTCGCGGTCATCGGCGCCGGCCGCACCCCCGGCGGCGTGGGCCGCGGCATCCTCGGCAACATCAGGGACGCCGGTTTCACCGGCCGCCTGTACGCCGTGAACCGCGCCTTCGAGGAGGGGCGGACGGAGCTGGACGGAGTGCCGGCCCACCGCTCGGTGCGGGAGATCGAGGGGCCCGTGGACCTCGCGGTCGTCGCCGTCCCCGCCGAGCGGGTGCCGGAGGTCGTCACCGAGTGCGGCCGGCACGGCGTGCAGGGACTGGTCGTCGTCTCCGCCGGGTACGCCGAGAGCGGTCCCGAGGGCCGTGAGCGCCAGCGCGCCCTGGTGCGGCACGCGCGCGCGTACGGGATGCGGATCATCGGCCCCAACGCCTTCGGCGTCGTCAACACCTCACCCGAGGTCCGGCTCAACGCCTCCCTCGCCCCCGAGCTGCCGCGCCCCGGCCGGATCGGGCTGTTCGCCCAGTCGGGCGCCATCGGCATCGCCCTGCTCTCCCGGCTGCACCGGCGCGGCGGCGGGGTCACCGGCGTGACCGGCGTGTCGACCTTCGTCTCCGCAGGCAACCGGGCCGACGTCTCCGGCAACGACGTCATGCAGTACTGGTACGACGACCCCGACACCGACGTCGCCCTGATGTACCTGGAGTCCATCGGCAACCCGCGCAAGTTCACCCGCCTCGCGCGCCGCACGGCGGCGGTCAAGCCGCTGGTCGTGGTGGCGGGCGCCCGGCACGGCGGCGCGGCGCCGCGGGGCCACCCGGTACGGGCCACCCGGCTGCCGCACGCGACGGTCTCGGCCCTGCTGCGGCAGGCCGGCGTGATCCGCGTCGACACGATCACCGAGCTGGTCGACACGGGGCTGCTGCTGGCCCGGCAGCCGCTGCCCGCCGGACCGCGGGTGGCCATCCTGGGCAACTCGCAGTCGCTGGGCCTGCTCACCCACGACGCGTGCCTCTCCGAGGGGCTGCGCCCGCTGCCCCCGCTGGACCTGACCACGGCCGCGGCACCGGCGGACTTCCGGGCGGCGCTCGCCGAGGCGCTCGCCGACGACGCGTGCGACGCCGTGGTGGTGACCGCGATCCCGGCCTTCGGCGAGGGCGCGGCCGGCGACGCCGCCCTGGCGGAGGCCCTGCGTTCGGCCACCGTCGAGTCGCCCGCCAAGCCCGTCCTGGTGGTCCACGTGGAGCTGGGCGGCCTGGCACGGGCCCTGTCGGCGGCCACGAGCACGGCCCCGGCCCCCCGCCCGGCCCCGCCCCCGCCGGCCGGCCGGCCCCCCGCCCCGGCGGAGGAGCCCGCCGTCCCACCCGGGCGGCCCCCGGCCCACGTTCCCGCCGAGAGTCCCGCCCAGGGCCCCGCCGAGAGCCCCGCCGAGGGCACCCGCCTCATCCCCGCCTACCCCGCCGCCGAGCGCGCGGTCCGGGCCCTCGCCCAGGCCGTCACCTACGCCCGCTGGCGTCGCGACACCGCCGAGCCGGGCAAGGTGCCGGAGTACGAGGACGTGGACGAGAAGGGCGCCGCCGAGCTGATCCAGCGCCTCCTCGCGCGCGGCGAGGGGCTCACCCTCGGCGCCGAGGAGACCTGCGAACTGCTCGGCCGCTACGGCGTCCACGTCCACCGCGCCCTGCCCGCCCCCACCCCCGACGCCGCCGTCGCCGCCGCGCGCGGCCTGGGCCGGCCCGTCGCCCTGAAGGCCACCGCCCCCCATCTGCGCCACCGGGCCGACCTGGGCGGCGTACGCCTCGACCTGGCCGACGAGGAGCAGCTGCGACGCGCGTACGAGGAGCTGACCGAGCTGTTCGGGACCCCGGCCGAGCTGCGGCCCGTGGTGCAGGCCATGGCGCCGCGCGGCGTCGACACCGTCGTACGGGCCGTCATCGACCCGGCGGCCGGCGCCGTGCTCTCCTTCGGGCTCGCCGGAGCCGCCACCCAGCTGCTCGGCGACACGGCGCACCGGCTGATCCCGGTCACCGACCGGGACGCGGCATCGCTGATACGTTCGATACGTACCGCTCCGCTCCTCTTCGGCTGGCGCGGTTCCGACCCGGTCGACACCGCCGCCCTGGAGGAGCTGCTCCAGCGCGTCTCCCGCCTGGTCGACGACCATCCGGAGGTCGTCGCCGTCACCCTGGAGCCGGTGGTCGTCGCCCCGCGCGGTCTCAGCGTCCTGGGCGCCTCCGTGCGCCTGGCGCCGCCGCCCGCCCGGGACGACCTCGGTCCGCGCACGCTCCCGGCGTACTGAGCACGGCCCGCGGTGGTCCCGCGCGCCCACGACCGTGCCGGGCAGTCAGTGGGTCCCCGTAGGATGGACGGCATGGCCAAGACCAGTACGACGACCCAGGGGCTGCGTGCGGCGATCGAGCGCAGCGGCTACTACCCGGCCCTCGTGGCCGAGGCGGTGGAAGCCGCCGTGGGCGGCGAACCCGTCCGGTCGTACCTGGTCCACCAGGAGACCACGTTCGACCAGAACGAGGTGCGGCGGCACGTGACCGTGCTCGTCCTCACCGGCAACCGCTTCATCGTCAGCCACACCGACGAGCAGGCCGCCGACGACACCTCCCCGTCGCCCTACGCCACGACGTCCACGGAGTCCGTCAGGATCGGCCGGATCTCCTCCATCGTCGTCAGCCGGGTGGTCGCCGACCCCGAGCAGTACAAGCCGGGCACCCTGCCCCGCGAGATCGTGCTGACCATCGGCTGGGGCGCCGTCGCCCGCATCGACCTGGAGCCCGCCGCCTGCGGCGATCCCAACTGCGAGGCCGACCACGGCTACACGGGCAGCTCCACCGCCGACGACCTCAGCCTCAGGGTCAGCGAGGCCGGGGACGGCCCGGAGACCGTGCGGCAGGCCCTCGCCTTCGCCCAGGCCCTCTCCGAGGCGACCGCGGACAGCGCGCGCTGATGCACCGGTCCACCGCCTGGGACGTCCATCCCGAACCCCTCCCGGTCGCCTCCGCCCCCGTCCCCGCGTACGGCAGCGGCTCGCTCGCCGACCTGCTGCCCACGCTCGCCGCCGGCATGGGCGTCCCCGGCATGAGCGCCTCGATCGGGGAGCTGGCCCCCGCCGACCGGAACTGCGTCTTCCTGATCGACGGCCTCGGCTGGGAGCAGCTGCGCGCGCACCCCGAGTACGCGCCCTTCCTGACCTCGCTCCTGGGCAGCTCACGCGGTGGCACCGGGCGCCCGGTCACCGCCGGTTTCCCGGCGACCACCGCGACCTCCCTCGCCTCCGTCGGCACCGGCCTGCCCCCCGGCGTCCACGGCCTGCCCGGCTACACGGTGCGCGACCCGGCCACCGGCGAGCTGATGAACCAGCTCCGCTGGCAGCCCTGGACCGACCCGCACGTCTGGCAGCCCCGGCCCACCGTCTTCCAGCTCGCCCACGACGCGGGCGTGCACGCCGTGCAGGTCTCCGCCCCCGCCTTCCAGCACACCCCGCTGACCAAGATCGCGCTCAGCGGCGGCACCTTCCTGGGACGCGAGTCCGGCGAGGACCGCATGGACCTGGCCGCCGAGCGGCTGGCCGCCGCCGACCGCGCCCTCGTCTACACGTACTACTCCGAGGTCGACGGCGCCGGCCACCGCTTCGGCGTCGACTCCGACACCTGGCGCGGCCGGCTCTCCCACGTCGACCGGCTCGTCCAGCGCCTGGCCGAGCAGCTCCCGCCGCGCACCGCCCTCTACGTCACCGCCGACCACGGCATGGTCGACGTCCCCTTCGACGAGGAGCACCGCGTCGACTTCGACGCCGACTGGGAGCTGCGGGCCGGCGTCGCCCTCCTCGGCGGCGAGGGCCGCGCCCGCCACGTCTACGCCGTACCGGGCGCCCATGACGACGTCCTCGCCTGCTGGCGCGAGGTGCTCGGCGAGCAGTTCTGGGTGGCCTCGCGCGACGAGGCGGTCGAGGCGGGCTGGTTCGGCCCGCACGTGGAGCAGCGGGTGTACGACCGCATCGGCGACGTCCTCGCCGCCGCCCGGGACGACGTCCTGCTCATCGCCTCCGAGCGGGAGCCGAACGAGTCGGCGATGGTCGGCAACCACGGCTCGATGACCCCCGCCGAGCAGTTCGTCCCCCTCCTCGAAGTACGCTCCTGAACCGCCCCCTGTCGAAAAACCCGCCGAAAGGTGCCCGTCCCACCATGCCCGAGCTGGTCTTCTTCTCCGGAACGATGGACTGCGGGAAGTCGACCCTGGCTCTCCAGATGGAGCACAACCGCGCCGCGCGCGGCCTGGTCGGCATGATCTTCACGCGGGACGACCGCGCGGGCGAGGGCAAGCTCTCCTCACGGCTCGGTCTGGTCACCGACGCGGTGGAGGTCGAGGACGGCACCGACCTGTACGCGTACCTCGTCGGCCACCTCTCCCAGGGCGGCCGGGCGGACTACGTGATCGCGGACGAGGCCCAGTTCCTGGCGCCCGACCAGATCGACCAGCTCGCGCGCGTCGTCGACGACCTCGACCTGGACGTCTACGCCTTCGGCATCACCACCGACTTCCGCTCCAAGCTGTTCCCCGGCTCCCAGCGCCTGGTCGAACTCGCCGACCGGGTCGAGGTCCTCCAGGTCGAGGCCCTGTGCTGGTGCGGGGCCCGCGCCACGCACAACGCCCGTACGGTGGGCGGCGTCATGGTCGTCGAGGGTGCCCAGGTGGTCGTCGGCGACGTCGACCAGCCCCTGGACGAGGTCGGCTACGAGGTGCTCTGCCGCCGCCACCACCGCCGCCGCATGACCAGCGCCACGGCACGGGCGGCGGCGCTGTCGCCGGACGTGCTGCCGGTGGCTTCCACCTGAGGAGCGCCGGCCGGCGGGAGGGCGTGCTCCGCCGTCCGGCCGGTCCGGGACAGGGACTTGGACGGACATCCGAACCGTGTCAAGAGAGCGTCGCCCGTTCCGTAGGATTCCTGGAGCCGGGCCGGCACCCGGGGGAGGCGAGCCACGGGCCGCCGGACCCGGGGCGCGGGAAAGCGCAGACACGGGCGGAGGAGCGGGAGTGGCCACGATCTACCGGGTGGTGACCGTGGACGACGAGGACGGCCGCGAACTCGCCGCACAGTACTTCGACGAAGCCGGCCGGCTGATCCCGCCTCCGGCCGCCCTGCGGGAGGCGGGCGGCCCCGGACCGGTCCGCGGGGCCGCGGCCGGGGGACCGCCGCACCGGTGCGTGCCGGACCCGCGGAGCGGCGGTGTCTCCGCGCCGGGCGACGGCCGTGGAGCGACGGCCGGTGCCGGGCGGGCGAGGCCGGCCCAGGCGGACGAGAGGCGGGCGAGGCCGGCCCAGGTGAGCGACGGACGGGCGCGACCGGCCCAGGTGGGCGACGGACGGGCGCGGCCGGGGGCCGGGACCCTCGCCGACGAGGACTGGACGGCGCTGTTCGGCTGCCGGGCGGTGTTCCTGCCGGGTGATCCGGCACGGAGCGGACGGATGGCGTTCCACACGGGCGGCTCCTGTGGTCTTTCCGGCGGTCTTCCGGCGGAGGCGGTCGGGGAACTGGAGGTGGTGGTCCCGCACGGGCGAGGCGCCCGCCGCCGTACGGTCCCGGCCGTGGTACGGCCGCTGTCGGAGGTGCTGCCACGGCTGCTGGGGGAGCGCGCGGAGGCCGCGGCGGACAGTGCGGGGCGACGGCTCGGAAGGACCTCGGCGGTGTGGCGGCACGCTGCCCTGTACGCCCTGCACATGGCGGGGCGCGGACTGCTGCTGCCGGGCGTGAGCGAGGAGGGGCACGACGCGTGGCGGCTCGGGCCCTACGCCCCGCAGGACGCAGCCTGGGTACGGGCGCTGGCGGAGGCGATGCCGCCGGCCGCGTACGGAGTGCCGGCGGAACCCCGTGCTCCGCGGGGAAGGCGGACGCGACGGGGACCGGTGCTGCTGCCCGATCCGTACCTGCGGCTGCGGGACTTCCTCGACGCCGTCGCCGACCTCCTGCCGCGCACGCCGGCCGCCGTGGCGGCGGCCGGGACGCGGGCCTTCGCCGCCACCGAGCCGCAGCGGGTCCCCGAGTTGCGGGGGTGGGCGGCGCGGGTGGCGGACGGACGCGACACCGGGGTACGGGTCTCGCTGCGCGTGGAACTCACCGACGGCCCGGGGCGCGCTGAAGACGAGTGGGACGGCGAAGACGAGTGGGACGAGGAGCGGGACGGCGCACCGGGGCCGTCCCCGTCGCCCGGTGCGCCGGCCGCCGAAGCCTCGAACCACCACGACACACCCGACACACCCGACACACCCGACATGCTCACCGTGCGTGCCGTGCTGCAACTGCACTCCCTGGCCGACCCGCTGCTGATCGCGGACGCCGCCGAGGCGTGGCGCGGCGACGCCGAGGGCTTCGGGCGGGCCGCCCGGGACCAGGCGCTCAGGCGACTGCGGTGCGCGGCCCCGGCCTGGCCGCCTCTGACGAGGCTCCTGGAACAGCCCGTGCCGGACGAACTCGACCTGAGCGACGAGGAGTTCCTCGGCCTGCTGAGCGGTGACGCGGTGCTCGCCCTGCAGCAGGCCGGGGTGGCGGTGCACCTGCCCCGCGACCTGGTGCGGGACCTGACCGCGTACGCCGTCGTGGAACCGGCGGACGCCGCCGACCGGGATCGGGACGAGGAGATCCCCTCCCTCTTCTCCGGTGAACAACTGCTGGACTTCCGCTGGAAGTTCGCCGTCGGCGACCGCACGCTCACCCAGGCCGAACTCGACCGCCTGACCCACGCCCGGCGCCCCCTGGTCCGGCTGCGGGACCAGTGGGTGGTGGTGGACGCGGCGCTGGTCGCCCGGGCCCGCCGTGCCACCCGCCGCCTGGGCGCCCTGGAGGCGCTGAGCGCCGCGCTGACCGGGAGCGTGGAGGACCCCGACGGCGCGCTGGTGCCCGTCCGGGCCGACGGCTGGCTGCGTTCCCTGCGGGACCGGCTCACCGCTACCGAACGGGCGTCCGAGGATGAACTCGCCGTACCCGAAGCCCTGTCGGCGACCCTGCGCGACTACCAGCGCCGCGGGCTCGCCTGGCTGGACCGGACGACCCGGCTGGGCCTGGGCGCCTGTCTCGCCGACGACATGGGCCTCGGCAAGACGATCACCGTGATCGCCCTCCATCTGCGGCGGCAGGCGGACCCGGCCACCACCGGCCCGGCCCTGGTGGTCTGCCCGGCCTCGCTGCTCGGCAACTGGGGCCGGGAGATCAGCAGATTCGCCCCGGACACGCCCTGGCGGCGCCACCACGGACCGGGCCGCGACCTCGACGGCATCGAGCCGGGCGAGATCGTGCTCACCACGTACGACACCATGCGCCGCGACGTGACCGAACTGACCGCCGCCGGGCCCTGGGGGCTGATCGTCGCCGACGAGGCGCAGCACGTGAAGAACCCGGCCGCCGCCACCGCGAAGGCCCTGCGCGCCCTGCCGGGAGCGGCCCGCGTCGCGCTGTCCGGGACCCCGGTCGAGAACGACCTCACCGAACTGTGGGCCCTGCTGGACTGGACCACCCCCGGGCTGCTCGGCCCGCTGAGGACGTTCCGGGAACGCTACGCCCGAGCCGCCGAACGCGCCGCCCGCGCGGCCGAACCCGACGGCGCCGACGGCACCGGCCCGCGGAGCGGCCCCGACGCCGCCGCCGAACGGCTGTCCCGGCTGGTCAGGCCGTTCGTGCTGCGCCGCCGCAAGTCCGACCCGGGCATCGCCCCGGAGCTGCCGCCGAAGACCGAGACCGACCAGCGGGTGCTGCTCACCCGCGAACAGACCGTCCTGTACGAGGCCCAGGTCCGGGAGTCCCTCACCGCGATCCGCGAGGCCAGGGGCATCGCCCGGCGCGGGCTCGTCCTCAAACTGCTCACCGCGCTCAAACAGATCTGCAACCATCCCGCCCAGTACCTGAAGGAGCCCGAAGGCACCGCCCGGCTGGCCGGCCGCAGCGGCAAACTGGAACTGCTCGACGAACTCCTCGACGTGATCCTGGCCGAGGACGAGTCGGTCCTGCTGTTCACCCAGTACACACGGATGGCCGGGCTCCTGCGCGGCCACCTGTCCGCGCGTGGTGTCCCCGTCCTCTACCTGCACGGCCGGGTCCCGGTGCGGCGCCGCGAGGAGATGGTGGACGACTTCCAGCGCGGGGCGGCGCCGGTCTTCCTGCTGTCCCTCAAGGCGGCCGGCACCGGCCTCAACCTCACCCGGGCCGGTCACGTCGTCCACTACGACCGGTGGTGGAACCCGGCGGTCGAGGACCAGGCCACCGACCGGGCGTACCGGATCGGGCAGACCCGGCCGGTGCAGGTGCACCGCATGATCAGCGAGGGCACGGTGGAGGACCGCATCGACCGGCTCCTGGCGAGCAAGCGCGCGCTGGCCGACGCGGTGCTCGGCGGCGGAGGCGAAGCCGCCCTCACCGACCTCACCGACGCCGAACTCGCGGACCTGGTCAGCCTGCACACCACCACCGGGCGGGGCAGCCGATGAAGAACAGCCGCCGCACCCGGCCGGCCCGGACCGTGTCCCTCACCCTGCCCGCACCCGGCCCGCTGACCGGACGGGGCAGCCGGGACATCGCCACCGGCCCCTGGGGCGGCCTGTGGATCTCCCGGATGGAGGACCCGGACACCCCCGTCCGCCACTCCTACGACTACGGCGGTGGACGCGACGACCGGCTCTCCCGTGCCCGCGCGCTCGCCCGCCGGGGAGCCGTCGGCGATCTCACGGTCCGGCCGGGGCTGATCTCCGCGAAGGTGCGCGGCAGCCGCCCCACCCCGTACCGGTGCGAGATCCACGTGCCCGAACTGCCGGCGGCGGACTGGGACCTGCTCGTCGACGAATGGGCCGCCGACGCCGAGCGGGTGATCGCCGAACTCGCCGGTGACCGGATCGGCCCGCACTGCCGGGACGCCGCGTTCCGCGCGGGGGTGGATCTGGTCCCCGAGCCGGGCGGATTCACGTACTTCTGCTCCTGCCCGGACTGGGGCGACCCCTGCAAGCACGCGGCGGCCCTCGGGTACCTCTGCGCCCGCTGTCTCGACGACCGGGGTGAGGCCCTGCTCGTCCTGCACGGGCGGAACCTGGCCGACGCCTGCGCGGCGGTGGCCGCCCGCCGCGACGAGACCGCGCGGGCGGAGTGGGAACAAGCGGCCGAGGAAGCCCGTGCGGACGCCGGGGCCGCGCGCGGCCGGGGCGTCCCGGCGGCCGGGGCGTTCGCCCGGGAGGCGGCCCGCGGCGCGGTGGCGGAGCTGCCCCCGCTCCCCGCACCGGCACCGCACCACGGGGAACCGGCCGCCTTCCCGGAGAGCAGCGCGGTGGGCGAGTCGGTGGACCCGGCGGTCCTGCACATGCTCGCCCGTGACACGGCCCGCCGGGCCGCCGACGCCTACCGCCACCTCCATCCCGTCCCGGCCGCCTTTGGCACGGGCCACGGGAGCACGGACGGCGTGCGCCCCGACGACGCGGTCGGGCCGGCCGGCCCGGGGGACCGACCGGACACCCTCCTGTGGCTGGACGCCGCCCTCTGGCACGACACCGTACGCCGCGCGGCGCACGACGCGGAAGGAGAGCCGCACCTCCTCGGACGGCTGCTGAACAGCTCGGACCAGGCACGCACCCGACTCGCCCGGGCGAGCGCCGCCTGGCGCCACGGCGGTCCGCCCGCCCTCTCCGCCCTGGACGCCGCGCACCCGCCCGACCCGGACAGCGAGCGCGCCGCCCGCGAGCAGCTGGCCGAGGTGCGCGTCAGGGGCCGCGGCACCCCTCTCCGCCTCCAGCGGACCCGGGGCCGGCTCCGCCTGGTCGGCGAGGACGTGGAACTGCGCTGGGGCACCGACGCCCGCTGGTACCCGTACGTCAAGCACCACGGCCAGTGGCAGGCGGCGGGCCCGCCCTCACCGGACGCCGCCGAGGCACTGCGGGGGGCCGTCCCGCTGGAGTAGGGGCCGGGCCCCCGGGCGCACCGCGCCCCGAACGGGACCGGGGCGGGGACCGGCGGCCGTCACGTGCGGGGCACCGGCCCGCGGGCCGTCGTCCGGGCCGGCCGCCGGCTCGGACCCGGCCGGAACGCCCGCGAGTCCGTCCGCGCCCGCCTGCGCGGCACCGTCACGCGCCGGCCGCCCCGCGACGACCACCGGCCGGACAGCGGAAGGAGACCGCCGGCCCGGTCCACCACCCGATGGAGCGCTCCGCCGGGGAGGGGTCCGGGAACGGGTGTTCCTCGTCGCCCCCCCCCGCCCTCGTACGACGCCGGTGCCGAGGGGAGCGGTCACCATCTGGTCCCCGGGGCGCGGCTCGCGGTCCGCCGGCGACGGCGACCGCGCCCGGCGGGCCGGACAGGGCCGTCGGGACCGAGTAGGCGTGAAGCGGCGACCGGACGGCCGGCGACCAGGGTTGTCGATCTCCGGGATCCCGCCCGGACACCGGACGGGGCCCCGCGCGCCCTCACGGACCCTCCAGCAGCGCGAACCGCGCCCCCTCCCGGTCCGCCGCCACCGCCACCCGCCCCCGCGCCCCCTCCGCGACCGGCTCCAGCACCCGCCCGCCCAGGCCGGCCACCCGCGCCACCGCGGCCTCCACGTCGGCCGTCGCGAAGTACGTCACCCAGTGCGGTCCCCGCTCCCGGGGCAGGGCGTCGCCCATGCCGCGGAGGCCGGCGACGGGACGGCCGCCGGCGTGCAGGACCACCTGGTCGACGCCGGCCGCGGACACCGCCTCGGGCACGTGGCCGAACACGGTGCCGTAGAACCCGGCGACGCCCGCCGACCCGTAGGTGACCAGCTCGTGCCAAGCGGGTGCGCCCGGTATGCCGGTGACGGCCGTGCCGAGGTGGGCCGCGGCCTGCCGGACGCCGAAGACGGCGCCGGCCGGGTCGGAGGCGATCAGTATCCGCCCGGCCTCGGCCGCGTCCAGCGGCCCCACGGCGACCGTGCCGCCGCACGACCGGACGGCGCCGGCCGTCCGGTCCGCGTCGTCGGAGGCCAGGTACGGCGTCCAGGCGACGGGCAGGTGCCGGTCCGGGGGGAGCCGTCCGACGCCGGCCACTTCCCGTCCGTCGAGCAGGGCCCGCACGTGGGGGCCGGCCCGCCGGGGGCCGGGGTGGAACTCCCAGCCGAACAGCGCCCCGTAGAACTCCCGGGCGGCGTCCAGGCCGTGCGCCGTCAGGCTCACCCAGCACGGTGTGCCGGGCGGGCGCCGGGCGGCCCGGTCGCGTGACTCGGTCATCGCCGCTCTTCTCTCGGCCCCTCGCGGTGGCCGGTCGCTTCCGCACCGGGGACTGAGGACCCCAGGGCCGTACGGCGCCGCGCCGACGCCGAGCGCGCCGGCCCTCTCCGCGCTGTCCGTGTCCGCACGCCGGCTGACGGATGCCGGTCGTCCGTACCGCTCGCGCCCGATCCCGCGCGCCCCGTGACCGGTACCGCCCGGCGGGCAGGTTAGCCGGGCATCGACGTGCCGGCCAGACGGTGCGTCAGGATGGTGGCCATGAACGCCATAATCTCCGCGTCCGACCTCGCGAACGACCTCGCGAGCGCCGACCCGCCGGTCCTGCTCGACGTCCGCTGGCAGCTCAGCGCGGCCAGGGCGGCCGGTGAGCCACCGTTCGACGGCCGGGCCGAGTACGCGGCCGGTCACCTCCCCGGCGCCGTCTACGTCGACCTGGACCGGGAACTCGCCGCCCCGCCCGGGCCGGGCGGCCGGCACCCGCTGCCCGACCTCGCGGAGTTCGGCGCCGCGATGCGCCGGGCGGGCGTGTCGGCCCGGCGGCCGGTCGTCGCCTACGACGGCGGGCAGGGCTGGGCGGCGGCCCGCGCCTGGTGGCTGCTGCGCTGGACCGGCCACCCGGACGCACGGGTCCTGGACGGCGGACTGCCGGCCTGGCGGGGGCCGCTGGTGACCGATGTGCCGACGCCCGCGCCCGGCGACTTCGAGCCGGCCCCGGCCGCCACCGGCCTGCTCGACGCGGACGGCGCCGCCGGACTGGCCCGCACCGGGCTGCTGCTGGACGCCCGGGCGGGGGAGCGCTACCGGGGCGAGACCGAGCCGATCGACCCGGTCGGCGGGCACATCCCGGGCGCGGTGTCGGCCCCGACGGCCGAGAACGTCACGGCGGACGGGCGGCTGCGGCCCGCCGGGGAACTCCGCGCCCGCTTCGAGGAACTGGGCGCCACCGGGGACACCGAGGTCGGCGTGTACTGCGGCTCGGGCGTCTCCGCCGCCCACGAGGTGCTCGCCCTGGCGGTGGCGGGCATTCCGGCCGCGCTGTACGTGGGGTCGTGGTCGCAGTGGTCGGGGGACCCGGAACGGCCGGTCGCCGTGGGACCGGACCCGCGCTGAAGGAGGTGGGCGAGGGTCCGGTCCCACGGCGACCGGTCCCGCGCTGAGGAGGGTGGGCGAGGGCCGCCCTCCTCGGGAGCGGCCCTCGCCGAAGACGCCTCGGGGCGCCTACTCCTGCTTCTTGCGCCGCGTGCCGAACACGATCTCGTCCCAGCTGGGGACCGCCGCCCGGCGCCCGGGCCGGACGCCGTCGGCCTCGGCCTGCCGGTCGGTGGAGCCGACCAGCCGCTCGCGGTGGCTGCTCACCGAACGCGGCATGAGCACATCGGCGTACGCGGACCCCGCGCCGGCCGACGCGGCGGGGGCCGGGGGCTCCTCGGCCTCCGGTTCCTCGGCCGGCTCCTCCACGGGCTCGGGCGCGGCGGCCGGACGCTCGGGCACGACCAGGTCGCCCCGGAAGCTCGGCACCGCCTCGAGGAGGCTGGTCAGCGAGTCCCGCTCGCCCGCGCCCTCCTCGGCGACGGGCTCGGACGGCTGCGCCGGCAGGATCGGCCGCTCGCGCTCCCGGTCGCCGGGCCGGTCCAGCGGCCGGTCGCGCGGCAGCCGGGCGATGCGCGGCACGAACGGGAAGCTGGGCTCGGGCGCGGCGAGGTCGTCGGACTCGCCGATCAGCGCGCGCGCCTCGTCGTCGACGGCCTGGACGAGCCGCCGGGGCGGGTCGTACGTCCAGCTCGCCGAGTGCGGTTCGCCCGCGACCAGGTAGACCAGCAGCACTTCCCAGGTGCCGTCGTCGCGGCGCCAGGAGTCCCACTGGACGGTGTCCTTGTCGGCGCCGCGCAGCGGCAGCCGCTCCTGGACGGCTTCGCCGAGCGGCGGACCGGAGTTCTCGCCGGGGCGGCGTACGGGGGTCTTGCGGGCCCGCTCGGCCATGAAGGCGCGCTCGGCGAGGACGGGGCCCTCGAAGCGGCGCACCCGGTCGACGGGGATGCCGGCCATCTGGGCGACCTCTTCCGCGGTCGCGCCGGCTCGTATGCGCGCCTGGATGTCGCGGGGGCGGAGGTGGCTCTCCACCTCGATCTCGATCTGGCCGAGGCGGGGCCGGTCGCCGCGTACGGCGGCACGGAGACGCTCGTCGATCGGAAGCGTGTACTCCGTCGCGTCGGCAGCCTTCAGCACCAGCCGTGTGCCGTCATTCGAGACGGCCACGACACGCAGTTCGGGCATGGGGACCTCCCGGGTGGTGCCTGCCGACGTCACGTGCGTCGCTGCTTCCGCTCTGTCGAGTGTGGCCTGCCCGGGTGCAGCCTGCCACAACCTTGCCGAGTTGCCCGGCGTGTCGGGCGAGTGCCCTGGACCGCCGTTATGGCACGGTTACCTGTTCGCAACGCTAAGTGACCACTTTAGTCACCCAGTGCAACTAGCCCCCTCCCGGCGGTCCTCGCGGGTCCTGAACTCCCTGACGGGAGACCGGACCCAGGGCTCGCCACAGTACTCCATTCGGGCCACGCGCGTGGATCGACGCGCCGCCCGACTTCCACCGGGAAGGGCCGCCCGGCCCCTTCCGGCCCGGTACCTGGACCTTTCAGGTGGCGTACTTCACGCAATCACCAGAAACGGAACTAAAGGTTTCGCCCGTACGTCCCCTTCTCGTGCGGTTGTCGGCTCACGTTCGGGAAAGACAGGCAAGGTCCGGTGATGCGGGAAAAGTCCGTTGACGACGTCACGGAGAACGGTGCGGAGGGCGAGCGGGACGGGGAGGGCCGGCGGATCGACCTGAGCGTGCCCCAGGTCGCGGGCAGCGCCCTGGCGGCCGTGGTGGCCGCCAAGCTCGCCGCCTCCTTCGGGGTGTACGGCACGATCCTCGGTGCCGGTGTGGTCAGCGCCGTCGCGACCTGCGGCGGCACGCTCTTCCAGCACTTCTTCCGGCGCACCGGTGAGCAGCTGAGGGTCCGGCGCACCGCCGGGCAGCCCCGGACGGCCGCGGGGGCCGGTCCGCCCCTCCCCGGGGAGTTCGGCGAGGCCACGGTCTACCGGGCGCGGGTCGGGAACCGGCGGCGGCCGGTGATCGCCGCGGCCCTCGTCTTCGGTGTCGCCATGGGCGGCATCACGGCCTACGAGCTGGTCACCGGCCAGAACCTGAGCGGCGGCGGCAGCACGACGGTGAGCGACGCGCTCTCCGGCCACAGCGGCTCCTCCTCGGACTCCGGGGACTCGGGCGACTCCGACGGGGCGGGGGACGAGGACGGCTCCACCCCCTCGCCCGACCCGGCGGAGTCCGCCGGCTCCGGTCCGGGCGGCACCCCGGCGGCCACCCCGTCCGGCTCGGCGGACGCGACCGGCGACGGCGCGTCCTCGTCCGGCGACGACTCCGCGCAGGACGGCGGTACGGCGTCCTCCCCGGCGCCCGCGCCGAGCGCCACCGACGGCGGCGGGCAGGACGGCACCGGCACCGGCGGCACCGCCGCCCAGGACCCCACCGCGTCGGCTACGGCCCCAGAATCCTCCGCAAGTGGTCGTTCCGGAACCGGCGGTCAGGGTCAAGACGGTCCCGCAACGCCGTGAACTCACCGAAGCGCGGATACACCCGGGAGAAGTACTCCGCGTCCCGGGTGTGCAGCTTGCCCCAGTGCGGCCGGCCCTCGTGCGCGACGAAGATGCGCTCGGCGGCGGTGAAGTACGGCCGGTAGGGCGTGCCGCGGAACATGTGGACGGCGATGTAGGCGCTGTCCCGGCCGGAGGCGGTGGAGAGCGTGATGTCGTCGGCCGGGGCGGTGCGCACCTCCACCGGGAAGCTGATCCGCAGCCGGGAGCGGTCCACCATCGCCTTCAGCTCGCGCAGCGCCTCGACCACGGCCGCGCGCGGAACGGCGTACTCCATCTCCACGAAGCGCACCCGGCGCGGTGAGGTGAAGACCTTGTAGGGGATGTCCGTGTACGTGCGCGCGGCCAGGGCCCTGCTGGAGATCCGAGCGATCACCGGGACCGTGGCGGGCACGGCGCGGCCGACCTGGTTGACGACCCGGAAGAGGCCGTTGGAGAGGAACTCGTCCTGGTAGAAGCCCCGCAGCCGTCCCACCGGGCGTTCCGGTCCCGCGCTGCGGTTGTTGCGCTTGGTGTTGGTGTTCCCGGTGTGCGGGAACCAGTTGAACTCGAAGTGCTCGTTCTCCGCCCACAGTTCGTCGAACCGGGACAGCGTCTGGTCCAGCGGCATCGGCTCCTCGCGGGCGGTGAGCAGGAAGAGCGGTTCCACGGCGAAGGTGAGGGCGGTGACGACGCCCAGCGCGCCGAGGCCGATGCGGGCGGCCGCGAAGACCTCCGGGTTCCGGTCCGGGGAGCAGGTGAGGACGGAGCCGTCGGCGGTGACCAGTTCCAGGGCGCGGAGCTGGGCGGCGATCGAGGCGGATGCGCGGCCCGTGCCGTGGGTGCCGGTGGAGGTCGCCCCGGAGACGGTCTGCTCCATGATGTCGCCCATGTTGGTCAGCGACAGGCCCTCGCGCGCGAGGGCGAGGTTGAGCCGCCTGAGCGGTGTGCCGGCCTCCACCGTGACGGTCATCGCCTCCCGGTCGATGTGGCGGATGCCGGTCAGCAGGTCGGGACGTATCAGCAGTCCGTCGGTGGCCGCTATGGACGTGAACGAGTGCCCGGTGCCCACGGCCTTGACCGGCAGCCCGTCCTCGGCGGCCCGGTACACCGCCTCGGCCAGTTCCTCGGCCGAGGCGGGGGTGACCACCCGCGCGGGGCGGGCGGAGACGGTGCCGCCCCAGTTACGCCAGATGCCGTTCCCGCCGCTCGCGCTCGCTGTGCTGTTCAACGATGCCTCCCCGATCCGCGGCCGGCCGCTTGAGCCGGCGGAACCCGAGGAAACCGACCGTCAGCGCGACGGCACCGGCCACCGCCGGAACCCCGTACCCGGCACCGGCCCCCGCCGCGTCGATCACCCAGCCGCCCGCGGCGGAGCCGAGCGCGACGCCGACCGCGAGGCCGGTGCTCACCCAGGTCATGCCCTCGGTGAGCTGTGCGCGTGGTACGTGCTCTTCGATGAGGGACATCGTCGTGATCATCGTCGGAGCGATGGACAGGCCCGCCACGAACAGCGCCACGGCCAGAGACGGCAGGTTTCCGACCAGTAGGGGTGGGATCATACTCACGGCCATCGCGCAGACGCCCAGCAGCCAGCGGCGCGCGGGCGGCCCCGCGAAGCGCAGCAGCCCGAACACCGCGCCGGCCACGCAGGACCCGGCCGCGTAGACGGCGAGGACCAGGCTGGCGGCGGCCTTGTGCCCCTGCTCCTCGGCGAAGGCCACGGTGACCACGTCGACCGACCCGAAGACCGCGCCGGTGGCCACGAAGGTGCCGACGAAGACCTGGAGCCCCTTGGAGCGCAGCGCGCTGCCGCCGCCCCGGTCACGCGGGTGCGGCTCGGGCTCGGTGGCGCGCTGCGCGGTCAGCCAGAAGACGCCGACCGCCAGGAAGCAGGCGGCCAGCAGCGGCCCCGCCTCCGGGAACCAGGCCGTGGACAGGCCGATGGAGATGATCGGACCGAAGATGAAGCAGACCTCGTCGACCACGGACTCGAAGCTGTACGCGGTGTGCAGCCGGGGCGTGCCCCGGTACAGGGCCGCCCAGCGGGCCCGGACCATCGCGCCGAGACTGGGCACACAGCCGACGCCGGCGCAGCACACGAACAGCACCCAGTCCGGCCACCGCAGGTGCGCGGCGAGCAGCAGCCCGGCCGCGGCGGCCAGCGAGACCAAGGTGGCGGGCCGCAGCACCCGCCGCTGCCCGTACTGGTCCACCAGTCGCGACACCTGGGGGCCGCACACGGCGGCGGCCAGCGCGATGGTGGCGGAGAGCGCCCCGGCCAGCCCGTACCGCCCGGTGAGCTGCGACACCATGGTCACCACGCCGATGCCCATCATCGACAGCGGCATCCGGCCGAGGAAGCCCGCGGCGGAGAAGCCCTTGGAGCCGGGGGCGGCGAACAGGGCGCGGTAGGGGCTGGGCAACGGGGTCTCCGGGGAACGGCTCGGTGAACGGGGTCGGTCAGCGGCGGGTCAGCGGGGCGCGAGCGGGTGCGGGTGAGTGGGGTGCGGCGCGAGTGGGGTGCGAGCAGCCTCAGTAAGGCCCGAACACAGTCGATACAGCTTACTCGGAGGCTGGTGCGGGTGCACCCGTCCGGACCAGCCGGTACCGGGAACACCCCCGCCGTGGCCCCGCTGTCAGTGAGGGGTGGCAGGATCGAGACATGCCAGACGTGCTCGATGCCACCCCCTACGACGCCCTCCTCCTGCTCTCCTTCGGCGGCCCCGAAGGACCCGACGACGTCGTCCCGTTCCTGGAGAACGTGACGCGTGGCCGCGGCATCCCCAAGGAACGCCTGAAGGAGGTGGGCCGGCACTACTTCCTCTTCGGCGGGGTCAGCCCGATCAACGACCAGAACCGTGCCCTGCTGGACGCCCTGCGCAAGGACTTCGCCGAGCACGGCCTGGACCTGCCGGTCTACTGGGGCAACCGCAACTGGGCCCCCTACCTGACGGACACCCTGCGCGAGATGGTCCGTGACGGCCGCCGCCGCGTCCTGGTCCTCGCCACCAGCGCCTACGCCTCCTACTCGGGCTGCCGCCAGTACCGCGAGAACCTCGCCGACTCCCTGGCCGTCCTCCAGGAGGAGGGCCTGGAGCTGCCGAAGATCGACAAGCTGCGGCACTACTTCAACCACCCGGGCTTCGTCGAGCCGATGGTCGACGGGCTGGTGCGGGCGCTGGAGGACCTTCCCGAGGAGGTCCGCGACGGCGCCCACATCGCCTTCACCACCCACTCCATCCCCGACTCCGCCGCCGACACCTCCGGCCCGGTGGAGGGGCACGGCGACGGCGGCGCCTACGTCCGCCAGCACCTGGACGTGGCCCGGGTGATCGCCGACGCGGTCCGCGAGCGCACCGGCGTCGACCGGCCCTGGCAGCTCGTCTACCAGTCCCGCTCCGGCGCCCCGCACATCCCGTGGCTGGAGCCCGACATCTGCGACCACCTGGAGGAGCGGCACGCGGCCGGCGTCCCGGCCGTCGTGATGGCCCCCATCGGCTTCGTCTCCGACCACATGGAGGTCCTCTACGACCTCGACACGGAGGCCACGGCCAAGGCCGAGGAGCTGGGGCTGCCGGTGCGCCGCTCGGCCACCGTCGGAGACGACCCGCGGTTCGCCGCCGCGATCCGGGACATGATCCTGGAGCGCGCCGCCGTCGAGCAGGGGCGGAGCGTCACACCGTGCGCCCTGGGCGCGCTGGGCGCCAGTCACAACCTCTGCCCGGTGGGCTGCTGCCCGGCCCGCGCCCCCCGTCCCGCCGCCGCGGGCGCCGACAGCCCCTACGCGTGAGGAAGGCCGTGACCAGCCCTGTGACCGACGTGACCGACCCCCTGCACGCCGAGCTGCTGGAGATCGCCCGGCAGGCCGCCCGCCGCGCGGGCGACCTGCTGCGGGACGGGCGCCCCGCCGACCTCGCCGTCGCCGCCACCAAGTCCAGCCCGATCGACGTGGTCACCGAGATGGACATCGCGGCGGAGAAGCTGATCACCACGCTGATCGCCGACCGCCGCCCGGACGACGGCTTCCTCGGCGAGGAGGGCGCCTCCGTCCAGGGCACCAGCGGCGTCCGGTGGGTGATCGACCCGCTCGACGGCACGGTGAACTACCTCTACGGGCTGCCGACCTGGTCCGTCTCCATCGCCGCCGAGCAGGACGGTGAGACGGTCGCCGGGGTGGTCGCGGCGCCGATGCGCGGCGAGACGTACCACGCGATACGCGGCGGCGGGGCCTGGGCGACCGGCTCCTGGGACGGCGAGCGCCGGCTCTCCTGCCGGCCCGCGCCGCCGCTGGACCAGGCCCTGGTCTCCACCGGGTTCAACTACGTCGCCGAGGTCCGCGCCCACCAGGCCGAGGTCGCCCGGCGGCTGATCCCGCGGCTGCGGGACATCCGGCGCGGCGGCTCGGCCGCGATCGACCTGTGCGACCTGGCCGCGGGCCGCCTCGACGGGTACTACGAGCGCGGTCTGCACCCCTGGGACCGCGCCGCCGGCGACCTCATCGCCCGGGAGGCGGGCGCGCTGACCGGCGGACGCCCCGGGGAGCGCCCGACGGACGACCTGACGGTCGCCGCCACCCCTGGTGTCTTCGAGCCGCTCCAGCGGCTCCTGGAGGAGCTCGGCGCCTGGCACGACTGAGGCCGGTCGTCCGCCCCGACGCGGACACCGCACCTCCGGCGCTGGATTCGCCGGGGGTGCGGTGTCATGCGGGAGGGCGGGACGGTCAGCCGCTGGTCGCGGTGACCTCCACGCCGTGCTCGGCGGCGAGGCGGCGGAGATCGTCCAGCTCGCCGAGTTCCACCTCGACGAGGAAGTCGTCCCCCTCGTCACGAGCCCGCGACAGGTCGGACTCGGTCGCCTTTATGCGCTGCAGAAGTCCTGTGGTGAAAGCGTCCATGCTGCGCCCCCTCGTCCTGGGTCGTGGGTCGTCGGCACGGGGGTGTGCCGTTCGGAAGGGACGATCACGTCTGCGACAGGTGCCCGGAGCCGCGTGGCCGGGCGGCGACGGTGCCGGACACCCGCGCCCGCCCTGCGGCGAACGGTCGTCGCGCACCGCTGGTCGTGCGGTACGGGCAGAGAGTGATCGCGGGGTGTAAAGCCGTCCTCCCCCCGCTCCCTTCCGCGGAAACCTCGCCCCCCGAGAAAATCTCGCCTTCCCCGGCGAACCGCTCGCTCCACGCCCCGGTCCACCGGCCACCGCGCCCTGGCCCACTGGACACCGCGCGTCGCCCGCCGGACACCGCGCCCCTCCTGCCGGGCACCGTCTCCCATCCCGCCGGGCACCATGCCCCCATCCCGCCGGGCACCATGCCCCCATCCCGCCGGGCACCGTCTCCCGGCCCGCCGGTCCTCCCGGGCCCGGACGAGCCCCGCCCCCGCCTTACAGCCGACTTATGGCCGAAAAGGGCAGGATGGAGGTCAACACACCCACCGGACCCCCGCCCGCGTGCGCCCGCCAGGCGCCGCCGGGCGGACACAGGAAGGACAAGCGACGTGCGCGTACTCGTCGTCGAGGACGAGCAGCTGCTCGCCGATGCGGTGGCCACCGGACTGCGCCGGGAGGCCATGGCCGTCGACGTCGTGTACGACGGTGCGGCCGCCCTCGAACGCATCGGCGTCAACGACTACGACGTGGTCGTCCTCGACCGCGACCTCCCCCTCGTCCACGGCGACGACGTCTGCCGCAAGATCGTCGAGCTGGGCATGCCCACGCGCGTGCTGATGCTCACGGCCTCCGGTGACGTCAGCGACCGGGTCGCGGGGCTGGAGATCGGCGCCGACGACTACCTGCCCAAGCCCTTCGCGTTCAGCGAGCTGATCGCCCGCGTGCGCGCCCTCGGACGGCGCACCAGTGTGCCCCTCCCGCCGGTCCTGGAGCGCGCCGGCATCAAGCTCGACCCCAACCGCCGCGAGGTCTTCCGCGACGGCAAGGAAGTGCAGCTCGCGCCCAAGGAGTTCGCCGTCCTGGAGGTGCTCATGCGCAGCGAGGGCGCGGTCGTCTCCGCGGAGCAGCTCCTGGAGAAGGCCTGGGACGAGAACACCGACCCGTTCACCAACGTCGTCCGGGTGACCGTGATGACCCTGCGCCGCAAGCTCGGCGAGCCCCCGGTGATCGTCACCGTGCCCGGCTCCGGCTACCGGATCTGATCGCCCGTGGCCACGTCCCCCGCACCCCCGCAGGCACCCCCGAAACCCACCTGGGACCCCCCGTCGACCGCTCCCTTCCCGTGGCTGCGCCCCACCATCCGGATAAGGCTCACGCTGCTGTACGGCGGCATGTTCCTGATCGCCGGCATCGTGCTGTTGTCGATCATCTACCTGCTGGCCGCCCAGGCGCTCAACGCGGGCAGCGATCTGCCGTTCAAGATCACCTCCGGCAGCATCATCAGCGACACCTGCAACCTGCCCACCAAGGCCTCGCCCGAGGTCGTCAACGCGGCGATGAACGACTGCGTCAACGAGCAGCGCCAGCACGCCCTGGACAGCCTGCTCAGCCGCTCGCTGCTGGCCCTGCTGGGCCTCGCGGTGATCGCCTTCGCGTTCGGCTACGCCATGGCCGGCCGCGTCCTGTCGCCGCTGGGCCGGATCACCCGCACGGCGCGCGCGGTGGCGGGCTCCGACCTGTCCCGCCGGATCGAGCTGGACGGCCCCGACGACGAGCTGAAGGAGCTGGCGGACACCTTCGACGAGATGCTGGAGCGCCTCCAGCGGGCGTTCACGGCCCAGCAGCGCTTCGTCGGCAACGCCTCGCACGAACTGCGCACCCCGCTGGCGATCAACCGCACGCTCCTGGAGGTGCACCTGTCGGACCCCGGCGCCCCGGTGGAGCTCCAGCAGCTCGGCAAGACCCTGCTCGCCACCAACGAGCGCAGCGAGCAGCTGGTCGAGGGGCTGCTGCTGCTCGCCCGCAGCGACAACCAGATCGTGGAGCGCAAGCCGGTCGACCTCGCCGAGGTCGCGACCCAGGCCGTCGACCAGACGCTCACCGAGGCCGAGGCCAAGGGCGTCGAGCTGCGCGGCCGGCGCGCGCCCGCCGTCGTCCAGGGCAACGGCGTCCTGCTGGAGCGCATCGCCCTGAACCTGGTGCAGAACGCCGTGCGGTACAACATCGCCGAGGGCGGCTGGGTCGAGGTCACCACCGAGGTGGAACACGGCCAGGCGGTCCTCGTGGTGACGAACACCGGCCCGGTGGTGCCGGCGTACGAGATCGACAACATCTTCGAGCCGTTCCGGCGGCTGCGCACGGAGCGGACCGGCAGCGACAAGGGGGTCGGCCTCGGGCTGTCCATCGTCCGTTCCGTGGCGCGGGCGCACGGCGGCCACATCTACGCCCAGCCGCGCGAGGGAGGTGGGCTCGTGATGAGGGTGACCCTGCCGGTCTGAGGCGGTGCGCCGATCTGAGATCATGACGCCGATCGCCGCTCCGAGGTCCGGGCTTGTTCGCTTTGCGCGGAATTCCCGGGCCGCGACCCCGGCGCTCTTCTGTGTGATCGATCACAGCGACGCTTTTCCCGCCGTCTACTCTCCGTGGCCGGAAACCCGGCCGTAAAGCCGGGAAAGTCCGGGTTTTCAAGGGTCTTGATCACGGGAAGTACACGGTGAGACGCCTTTGGCGTGAGGTATTCGGACCGTGTACGGTCCCCATCGCCATCCAAGCCGATCACTCGAGCGGAGTCCGGTTGGGTGTCGATTGAGTAACAGACCTTGATGTGAGGCAAAATCTCCGCCTCGGGTCGGGCACAAGTCCGGCCTCTCACGCGTTACGTGCGCTGGAGACACCGCAGACACCCAGAGGGGGAGAGCGACATGGCAACCGATTACGACACTCCACGCAAGACCGACGACGACGTCGACTCGGACAGTCTCGAAGAGCTGAAGGCCCGCCGGAACGACAAGTCGGCTTCCGCCGTGGACGTCGACGAGTTCGAGGCCGCCGAAGGCCTCGAACTTCCCGGAGCCGACCTCTCGAACGAGGAGCTGGCGGTCCGGGTACTGCCCAAGCAGCAGGACGAGTTCACTTGCATGAGCTGCTTCCTGGTGCACCACCGCAGCCAGCTGGCCCGGGAGAAGAACGGCCAGCCGATCTGCCGCGACTGCGACTGAGGCGGGGTCGGCCGTGACTGGCTCGACCCCTCCCTGGAAGCGCCGCTTCTCCAAGCGGGGAGCGGACCAAGGGCCGTCCGACGGCCCCCACCGCGCGCGTGACGACGAGCGGGGCCCGGCCCTCCCGGGGACGGCCCCGCTCGAACCGGCTGCCGACCGGACTGACCTCCCGGTGCCGGTACCGACCGAGGTGCCCGCTGCCCGACGCCGGGCGGCGGTGCTCCGGCAGAAGGCGACGGCGGGCGCCCGCAAGGGCGGCGACCGCGCCAGGGCGGCCCTGGCGCACCTCGCCGACCGCGTCATCGAGATCGCCCCGCGGGTCCCCGTACGGGACCTGGCGACGCTCCGCCGGCAGTTCCCCGGCCTCGGGCCCGAGGAACTGGCCGACCGGCTGGTGGCCGGTGCCACCAAGGCCACGGCGACCGTCGGCGCGGGCGTCGGCGCGGCGGCGATGCTGCCCGTGCCGCCCGCCATGCCCACCGAGCTGGCCGCCGAGGTGACCGGTGTCGCGGCCATCGAGCTGAAGCTGATCGCCGAACTCCACGAGGTCTACGGCGTACGCCCGCCCGGCGGCCTCACCCAGCGCAGCACCGCGTATCTGAACGCCTGGTCCGACGAGCGCGGCATCGACGTCACCAAGCCGTCGACGTTCGGCACGGCCGTGAACGGCCACCTGAAGCGCCAGCTGCGCCAGCAGATCATGAAGCGGATGGTGCGCAACCTGCCCAATCTGATGCCGTTCATGGTCGGAGCCGCCGTCGGCGCGGTCATGAACCGCCGCGACACCCACAAGCTCGCCGCCCGCGTCCGGGCCGACCTGCGCAGGAACCAGGTGCCCTGGGAGGAACTGCCCGCCCTGCCGCCCCTGGAGACTCCGCGGGACGCGCTGGAGCTGGATGTCCGGGAGCGGGGCGAGGAGGAGGACCGCTGACGCGAGGGCCGGGACCGGCGTCGCGGGAAGGCCGCCGGCCGGACGGCCCGGGAGCGGCGTCGCGGAAGAGGGCCGCCGGCTGAGGACCGCTGACGCGAGGGCCGGGAGCGGCGTCACCGGCGGGCCGCCGACCGCGCGGGCCGGGACCGGCGTGACGGGGGAAAGGGCCGCCGGTCAGGTACGCCCGGGAGCGGCGCGACGGGCGAGGCCGCCGACCGCACGGGCCGGCAGCGGCGCGACCAGATGGCCGCCGCGGCGACCGGGAGGGCAGCGGCGCGGCGGGAAGGGCGAGGCCCCGGGAAGCCGCTGGCTACGCGGCGGCCTTCGCCGCCGCCAGCGCCTCGGCCAGCCGCTCGGGCTCGCGGGTCGACAGGTACAGGTACGGCGTCGGGTCGTCGGGGTCGGTGACCTCCACGCGCAGCGCCGTCGGGATGTAGGCGCGCAGCAGCAGGAAGGCGCGGGTGTCGGCCTTGTACGTGCGCCAGGCACGGGCCTCCTCCGCGTCCATCACCGTCGCCTCGCCCAGCGCCGTGACCGGGATCCTCGCCTCGCCCGCGATCAGCGAGCCGCCCACGACCCGGATGCGGACCGAGCCGTACGAACTGGCGACGACCGCCGCCGCGGCCGTGCCGCAGGCCAGGCCGCCGAGGATCGGGAGGGTGCCGAAGGGCACCAGGACGACGGCGATCGCGAGACCCACCAGGAAGCACAGCAGCCACGCGGAGCGGGGCGTGGTGAGGCGTTCTTCATACGGGGCGGCGGAGAGCTGCATGGAGCCAAGCTTGGCACGGGTTCGCGGCGGATCCGCAGCCAGGTCGGACAGGTAAGGTCTGCGCCTGTGAGTGGTACTTCCCCGGCCCTTCAGCCCCCCGCTGACGCGGTGGAACCCGTACGGCACCCCGACGCGCCCGCCCCCGGCGAGCTGCTCGGCGCCCACTACGGGCAGTGCTTCGGCTGCGGCGGCGACCAGCCCCACGGACTGCACCTGGCGGCGCGGGCCGGCGAGGGCGTGACGATCACCGCCGAGTTCACCGTCCAGCCCGCCCACCAGGGCGCCCCCGGCCTCGCGCACGGCGGGGTGCTGGCCAGCGCCCTGGACGAGACGCTGGGCTCGCTCGGCTGGCTGCTGCGCACGATCGCGGTGACCGGGCGGCTGGAGACCGACTTCCTGCTGCCCGTGCCGGTCGGCGCCACCCTGCACCTGGCGGCCGAGGTGACCGCGGTGGCCGGCCGCAAGATCTACTCCACCGCCACCGGCCGGATCGGCGGCCCCGACGGCCCCGTCGCGGTCCGCGCGGAGGCCCTCTTCATCGAGGTCAAGGTCGAGCACTTCACCGACCACGGCCGGCCGGAGGAGATCCGGGCCGCGCTGGACGACCCGGACCAGGTGCGCCGGGCCCGCGCCTTCGAGGTGAACCCGTGAGCCGCGCCCCGCTGGAGGTCCTGCTCCGGCGCGTCGATCCGGACGTACCGCTTCCGACGTACGCGCACCCCGGGGACGCGGGCGCGGATCTGCGGACCACCGTCGCGTGCGCACTGGCGCCCGGCGAGCGGGCCGTCCTGCCCACGGGGGTGTCGGTCGCCCTGCCGGAGGGGTACGCGGCCTTCGTGCACCCCCGTTCCGGCCTCGCGGCCCGCTGCGGTGTCGCCCTCGTGAATGCCCCGGGGACGATTGATGCCGGGTACCGTGGGGAGATCAAGGTGATCGTGGTGAATCTCGACCCGCGCGAGGCCGTGCGGTTCGAGCGCTTCGACCGGATTGCCCAACTGGTCGTCCAGCAGATCGAGAGGGTCCGCTTCCGCCAGGTCGCGGAACTTCCCGATGCGGCACGGGCCGAGGGGGGCTTCGGGTCCACCGGCGGACACGCCGGCGCGGACCCGGCAAGCGGCACAAGCGGTCGGGCCGTCGAAGGCGGTCCGACGGGTGGGAATCGATACGCTTCGGTCGTATCCGACCGGGAAGGACAGTGACGTGTTCGGACGTCGCAAGAAGAAGGGTGCCGCCGAGGGCGCGGCCGGCGAGGCCGAGCAGGTCGTCGACAGCGTCGACACCGAGGCGGACGACGAGGGCACCCGCGTACGGCTGGAGCCGGAGCCGCGGCCCGACGGACCCTGGGACAGCACCGAGGTCCGTGACCCGGCCGAGGGCCGGGTGGACCTGGGCGGCCTGTTCGTGCCCGGCGTCGACGGCATGGAACTGCGGGTGGAGGTCGCGGGCGACGCGATCGTCGCGGCCACCGTCGTGCTGCGCGACAGCGCCATCCAGCTCCAGGCGTTCGCCGCCCCCAAGCGCGAGGGCATCTGGAGCGAGGTCCGCGAGGAGATCGCCTCCGGCATCACCCAGCAGGGCGGCATCATCGACGAGGTCGAGGGTCCCCTCGGCTGGGAGCTGCGGGCCCAGGTGCCGGTCAAGCTGCCGGACGGCACCAGCGGCTTCCAGGTCGTGCGGTTCGTCGGCGTGGACGGCCCCCGCTGGTTCCTGCGCGGTGTGATCTCCGGGCAGGGCGCGGTGCAGCCGCAGGCGGCCGGCCTCCTCGAACAGATCTTCCGGGACACGGTCGTGGTCCGCGGCGAAGGCCCGATGGCCCCCCGCGACCCCATCGTGCTGAAGCTGCCGAACGACGCGCAGATGGTCCCCGAGGGCGTCCAGCAGGAAGAGGGCTCCCGCTTCGCCGGCGGCATGGGCCAGCTCCAGCGCGGACCGGAGATCACCGAGGTCCGCTGACCGGTGTCGCGCGGCGGCGTGCCCCGGCGGGACACGCCGCCGCGAAGGGCCGCGTACCCGGTGGGGTACGCGGCCCTCGTCGTCGGCGCGGGGACCCGCCCTTCGCGTCAGGGTTGCGTCAAAGACGCCTCGGGCGTCGCGGTCCGCCCGGTTCGTCCCGGCCGCCGGCCGTAGGGTCGACGCTGCCGGCAGCACCCGGCGGACAGCGGAGGACGAGGGGGACATGGGACGCGGCAGGCTTCGGATCTACCTCGGCGCGGCGCCGGGCGTCGGCAAGACGTACGCCATGCTGTCCGAGGCGCACCGGCGGGTGGAGCGCGGCACCGACTGCGCCGTGGCCTTCGTGGAGCACCACGGCCGTCCGCGCACCGAGGTGATGCTGCGCGGTCTGGAGCAGGTGCCGCGCCGGACGGTGGAGTACCGCGGCAGGCTCTTCGAGGAGACGGACCTGGACGCGGTGCTGGCCCGGCGCCCCCGGGTGGCCCTGGTGGACGAGCTGGCCCACACCAACGTCCCCGGCGTGCGCAACGCCAAGCGCTGGCAGGACGTGGAGGAACTGCTGGCCGCCGGGATCGACGTCATCTCCACCGTCAACATCCAGCACCTGGAGTCGCTCGGCGACGTCGTCGAGGCCATCACCGGAGTACGGCAGCGCGAGACCGTGCCGGACGAGGTGGTGCGCCGCGCGGACCAGATCGAGCTGGTCGACATGGACCCCGAGGCACTGCGCCGCCGCATGGCGCACGGCAACGTCTACCAGCCCGACAAGGTCGACGCGGCCCTGTCGAACTACTTCCGCCCCGGCAACCTCACCGCCCTGCGGGAGCTGGCCCTGCTGTGGGTGGCCGACCGGGTCGACGCGTACCTGAAGCAGTACCGCAGCGACCACCGGGTGTCGCGGATCTGGGGCTCCCGGGAGCGGATCGTGGTCGGGCTGACCGGCGGCCCCGAGGGCCGGACGCTGATCCGGCGGGCCGCGCGCCTGGCGGAGAAGGGCGCCGGCGGCGAGGTGCTCGCCGTCTACATAGCCCGCGGCGACGGGCTGACCTCCGCCTCCCCGAAGGAACTGGCGGTGCAGCGCACCCTGGTCGAGGACCTGGGCGGCACCTTCCACCACGTCGTCGGCGACGACATACCGGCCGCCCTGCTGGACTTCGCGCGCGGGGTCAACGCCACCCAGATCGTGCTGGGCTCCTCCCGCCGCAAGACCTGGCAGTACGTCTTCGGCCCCGGCGTCGGCGCCACGGTCGCCCGCGAGTCGGGACCCGACCTCGACGTGCACATCGTCACCCACGAGGAGGTCGCCAAGGGCCGCGGACTGCCCGTGGCCCGCGGGGCCCGGCTGGGCCGGTGGCGGCTGCTGTGGGGCTGGCTCGCCGGCCTCGGCGGCCCGCTGCTGCTGACGCCCGTGCTGGACGGCGTCCACCTCGGCCTCGCCAACGACGTCCTGCTCTACCTGGCGCTCACCGTCGCCGCCGCGCTGCTGGGCGGGCTCTACCCGGCGCTCGCCTCGGCCGCGGTCGGCTCCCTGCTGCTGAACTGGTTCTTCACCCCGCCGGTCAGCCGCATCACCATCTCCGACCCCGAGAACATCCTGGCGCTGGCGGTGTTCGTCGGCGTCGCCGTCTCCGTCGCCTCGGTCGTCGACCTGGCCGCCCGGCGCACCCACCAGGCGGCCCGGCTGCGCGCCGAGTCGGAGATCCTCTCCTTCCTCGCCGGCGACGTGCTGCGCGGCGAGACCAGCCTGGAGGCCCTGCTGGAACGGGTGCGGGAGACCTTCGGCCTGGAGTCGGCCGCCCTCCTGGAGCGCGAGAGCGACGTGGCGCCCTGGACCTGCGCCGGCCGGGCCGGCCAGGGACCGCCCGTCGAACGCCCCGAGGACGCGGACGTGGACATGCCGGTCGGCGACCACATGGCGCTGGCCCTGACCGGCCGGGTGCTGCCCGCCGAGGACCGCCGGGTGCTCGCCGCCTTCGCCGCCCAGGCCGCCGTCGTACTGGACCGGCGGCGGCTGCGCGAGGAGGCCGACCGGGCCCGCGCGCTGGCCGAGGGCAACCGCATCCGCACCGCCCTGCTGGCCGCCGTCAGCCACGACCTGCGGACCCCGCTGGCCGGGATCAAGGCGGCCGTCTCCAGTCTGCGCTCCGACGACGTGGCGTGGTCCGAGGAGGACCGGGCCGAGCTGCTGGCGGGCATCGAGGAGGGCGCCGACCGCCTCGACCACCTGGTGGGCAACCTGCTCGACATGTCCCGGCTCCAGACCGGCACGGTCACCCCGCTGATCCGCGAGACCGACCTCGACGAGGTGGTGCCGATGGCACTGGTCGGGGTCGCCGAGGCCGACGTGGAGGCGGACATCCCCGAGACGCTGCCCATGGTCGCCGTCGACCCCGGACTGCTGGAGCGGTCGGTGGCCAACCTGGTCGAGAACGCCGTCAAGTACAGCCCGCCCGGCACCGGAGTCCTGGTCGCCGCCAGCGCCCTCGGCGACCGGGTCGAGGTCCGGGTCGTCGACCGGGGGCCCGGCGTGCCGGACGAGGCCAAGGGCCGCATATTCGAACCCTTCCAACGGTACGGGGACGTCCCGCGCGGCGCCGGGGTCGGGCTCGGCCTGGCCGTGGCCCGCGGTTTCGCCGAGGCCATGGGCGGCACCCTCGCCGCCGAGGACACTCCCGGCGGCGGCCTCACCATGGTCCTCACGGTGCGCGCGGCGGGACCGGCCGTCCGGCCCCGTGGTGCTTCCCCGAGCGAAAGGCAGGCCGCCCGATGACCCGGGTGCTCGTGATCGACGACGAGCCGCAGATCGTGCGTGCCCTCGTGATCAACCTCAAGGCGCGCCAGTACGAGGTCGACGCCGCCCACGACGGCGCCACCGCGCTCCAGCTCGCCGCCGCCCGCCACCCCGACGTGATCGTCCTCGACCTGGGCCTGCCCGACATGGACGGCGTCGACGTGATCAAGGGGCTGCGCGGCTGGACCCGGGTGCCCGTCCTGGTGCTGTCCGCCCGGCACTCCTCCGACGAGAAGGTGGAGGCGCTGGACGCGGGCGCCGACGACTACGTCACCAAGCCCTTCGGCATGGACGAACTGCTGGCCCGGCTGCGGGCCGCGGTCCGCCGGGCCGAGCCGGTGACGGACGGCACGGACCACGTGATCGTGGACACCGGCGGCTTCAGCGTCGACCTGGCCGCCAAGAAGGTCGTCCGGGGCGGCGAGGACGTACGGCTGACCCCCACCGAATGGCATCTGCTGGAGGTGCTGGTGCGCAACACCGGGCGGCTGGTCAGCCAGAAACAGCTGCTCCAGGAGGTGTGGGGGCCGTCGTACGGCACGGAGACGAACTACCTGCGGGTCTACATGGCGCAGCTGCGCCGCAAGCTGGAGGCGGACCCCGCCCACCCGCGGCACTTCGTCACCGAACCCGGCATGGGATACCGGTTCGAGAAGTGAGCGTTTTGGCCGCCTCCCCGGCACGAGCCTGGCCGTCGGCGCTGTCGGCGCGTCCCGGTACGCTTCAGACATGAGTGTTGTTCCTCGTTCCGGCAAGCCGGTGGGCCGGTTCCGGCGCATGTTCGACCGGCTCTCCTCCTCGCAGGAGGACCTGGAGTCGGAGGAGCTGCGGGAGGACGCCGAGACCACCGGCTGCACCCGCATCGGCGACTGCCAGGACCGGCAGATCGTCACGGTTACTGGTACCTTGCGCACGGTCACGCTGCGCCCGCGGGCGGGAGTCCCGGCGCTGGAGGCCGAGTTGTTCGACGGCTCCGCGGCCCTGGACGTCGTGTGGCTGGGCAGGCGTTCCATCACGGGCATAGAACCGGGACGCAAGCTCATCGCATCGGGCCGGATCTCCATGAGCCGGGGCCGCCGGGTGCTGTTCAATCCCAAGTACGAACTGCGACCCCTCGGACGGGAGTAGCCGGTGACGTCCCTCGACAAGCCGACTGAGGACATGGAAGACACGGAAGCGGACGATGCCCGGGCGGTGACGGAGGCCGCCCTCTTCGAAGCCTTCGGCGGCGTGCGGGGCATGATCGAGACGGTTCTGCCGGGTCTGCTCTTCGTCACGATCTACACGGTCGACAAGGACCTGCGCATGTCGGCGATCGCGGCGCTGGCCGTGTCGGTGGTGCTGGTCGTGGTCCGCCTGGCGATGAAGGACACCGTCAAGCACGCCTTCAGCGGTGTCTTCGGGGTGGCCTTCGGCGTCGTCTTCGCGATGATGACCGGGAACGCCAAGGACTTCTACCTGCCCGGCATGCTCTACACCCTCGGGCTGGGCCTGGCGTACATCGTCACGACGCTCGCCGGTGTCCCGCTGATCGGCCTGGTCCTCGGCCCGGTCTTCAAGGAGAACCTCTCCTGGCGCACCCGCAACCCGGGCCGCAAGAAGGCGTACGCCAAGGCCAGTTGGGCCTGGGGGCTGATCCTGCTGGCCAAGTGCGCGGTCCTCTTCCCGCTGTACTGGTGGGCGGACACCACCCAGCTCGGCTGGGTCCTGGTGGCCCTGAAGATCCCGCCCTTCCTGCTCGCCGTCTGGCTGACCTGGGTCTTCCTGGCGAAGGCGCCCGCGCCGATCGACGTGTTCGCGGAGATGGAGGCGGAGGAGGAGCGGCGGAAGGCCGAGGAGGCGGAGCGGGCCGCCTCCGGCGCGCACCCCGAGGGCGGCCGTCACCGCAAGGGGTGACCACAGCGCCCCGAAGGGCGCGCGGAACCGCGCGACCAGCCACGACGCACCCGCGACTGGCGTGACACCGCGGGCCGGGGGGCGCCCGGAACGCTTCGGGCACCCCCGGCCCCGCTCAGTCGGCGGAGCCGTCCCGCCGGGCCGACAGCAGGTCCTCCAGCTGTCCCTCCCGGTCCTGCGCCGCGACGAAGAGCAGCTCGTCGCCCGACTCCAGCGAGTCCTCCTGCGACGGCGCCAGGACCCGGGTGCCGCGGATGATGGTGACCAGGGACGTGTCCTGCGGCCACTGCACATCGCCGACCCGCGTGCCGGCCAGCGCGGACTCCTCCGGCAGCGTCAGCTCCACGAGGTTCGCGTCACCGTGGCTGAAGCGCAGCAGCCGCACCAGGTCGCCGACGCTCACCGCCTCCTCGACCAGGGCCGACATCAGCCGCGGCGTGGAGACGGCGACGTCCACGCCCCACGCCTCGTTGAACAGCCACTCGTTCTTCGGGTTGTTCACCCGGGCGACGACGCGCGGGACGCCGTACTCCGTCTTGGCCAGCAGCGAGACCACCAGGTTGACCTTGTCGTCGCCGGTCGCGGCGATGACCACGTTGCAGCGCTGCAGCGCCGCCTCGTCCAGGGACGTGATCTCGCACGCGTCCGCGAGCAGCCACTCCGCCATCGGCACGCGCTCCACCGAGATGGCGGTCGGCGCCTTGTCGACGAGGAGCACCTCGTGACCGTTCTCCAGCAGTTCGCCGGCGATCGAACGGCCGACCGCGCCGGCTCCGGCAATGGCGACCCTCATCAGTGACCGCCCTCCTCTTCGGGACCCTTGGCGAACGCCGCCTCGACCTTGTCGACCTCGTCGGTGCGCATCATCACGTGCACCAGGTCGCCCTCCTGCAGCACCGTCTGCGAGCTGGGCAGGATCGCCTCCCCGAGCCGGGTGAGGAACGCCACCCGCACGCCGGTCTCGTCCTGGAGCCGGCTGACCTTGTGGCCGACCCAGGAGGCCGCCGTGTGGACCTCGGCGAGCTGGACCCCGCCGGTGGGGTCGCGCCACAGCGGCTCGGCGCCCGAGGGCAGCAGGCGGCGCAGCATCTGGTCGGCCGTCCAGCGGACGGTCGCGACGGTGGGGATGCCCAGGCGCTGGTAGACCTCGGCGCGGCGGGGGTCGTAGATGCGGGCGGCGACGTGCTCGACGTCGAACATCTCACGGGCCACCCGGGCGGCGATGATGTTGGAGTTGTCACCGCTGGAGACGGCGGCGAAGGCGCCTGCCTCCTCGATGCCCGCCTCGCGCAGGGTGTCCTGGTCGAAGCCGACGCCGGTGACCCGGCGGCCGCTGAACGAGGAGCCCAGGCGGCGGAAGGCGGTGGGGTCCTGGTCGATCACGGCGACCGTGTGCCCCTGCTGTTCCAGGGCGTGGGCGAGAGCGGAGCCCACGCGCCCGCAGCCCATGATGACAATATGCATCGCGTCACACCGTGCTTCCTGCGGGCCCTGTGGCAGGCCTTCCGACCTGTGTGGCTGTCGTGCTCATGTCTCTCTTTCGGCTCACCTGGCGGCATGGCGCGGCCAGTGCGCGGGCCGCGGGGGACCATCATGCCGGTGACCGTCGGCCCTGACCCCTCCAGGGGGCCGGGACGCCGGGTTCCCCCGTCCGGGACCAACGTATCGGCGGGACGCGGAGCGGGGGAGGGCTCGGGGGCTACGGACGGGCCGAGGACCGGCGGCGGCCGGTGAGCCCGCGGCGCTCGCGGCGCCCGATGAGCCCACGGCGCCCGGTGGGCTCGCGGCGCCTGGTGAGCCCACGGCGTCCGATGAGCCCGCGCCGTCCGATGAGCCGCCGACGACCGGTGGGCCGCCGCCGGCCGATGCTGCGCACGCTGGCGCGTGTGAGGAATCCGAGGCCGACGAGTGCGGCGATCGCACCGATCAGCTCTGCGTGCGCGGGCATACGGCCTCCCGGACGGCGGCGAAGGGCCGCTGAAGTGGCGAAATTCGCAGGGGCGGAACGAGTTTTGTCATATAGGCACACCAGGCTCGTCACCTGCGGAATCCGCAGCCGCGCGGCCCGGTCATTTCACCCGGAGAGCAGAGGGCGGCCGTAGCGGGGGTGGCGGGTGGGCGCCCCCCCGTTCGAACGCTTACGATCCTCTGTTGTGTCCAAACTGACCGACGTGCCCAAACGGATTCTGATCGGGCGCGCACTGCGCAGTGACCGGCTGGGCGAGACCCTCCTGCCGAAGCGGGTCGCCCTCCCCGTCTTCGCCTCCGACCCGCTCTCCTCCGTGGCGTACGCACCCGGCGAGGTGCTGCTGGTCCTCTCCGTCGCGGGCGTGTCGGCGTACCACTTCAGCCCCTGGATCGCCGTCGCGGTCGTCGTGCTGATGTTCACCGTGGTCGCGTCCTACCGGCAGAACGTCCACGCCTACCCGAGCGGCGGCGGCGACTACGAGGTGGCGACCACCAACCTCGGCCCCAAGGCCGGCCTGACCGTGGCCAGCGCCCTGCTGGTCGACTACGTCCTCACCGTCGCCGTCTCCATCTCCTCCGGCATCGAGAACCTGGGCTCGGCGGTCCCGTTCGTCGTCGAGCACAAGGTCTTCTGCGCCCTCGCCGTCATCGTGCTGCTGACGCTGATGAACCTGCGCGGCGTCAAGGAGTCCGGCAAGCTCTTCGCGATCCCGACGTACGTCTTCGTCGTGGGCGTCTTCACCATGATCGCCTGGGGCGTGTTCCGCGGCGCCGTGCTCGGCGACCACATGCGCTCCCCGACCGCGGACTACGAGATCAAGCCCGAGCACCAGGGCCTGGCCGGCTTCGCGCTGGTCTTCCTCCTGCTGCGCGCCTTCTCCTCCGGCTGCGCGGCGCTCACCGGCGTGGAGGCCATCTCCAACGGCGTCCCGGCCTTCCGCAAGCCCAAGTCCCGGAACGCGGCGACCACCCTCGCCATGATGGGCCTGCTCGCCGTCACCATGTTCTGCGGCATCATCGGCCTGGCCATGGCGACCGACGTCCACATGGCCGAGAACCCGGCCGCGGACCTGCTGCACAACGGCGCCGCCCTCGGCGCGGACTACGTCCAGCACCCGGTGATCTCCCAGGTCGCCGAGGCCGTCTTCGGCAAGGGCAGCCTCCTGTTCGTCGTCCTGGCCGCCGCCACCGCGCTCGTCCTCTTCCTCGCGGCGAACACCGCCTACAACGGCTTCCCGCTGCTCGGCTCGATCCTCGCCCAGGACCGCTACCTGCCCCGCCAGCTGCACACCCGCGGCGACCGCCTCGCCTTCTCCAACGGCATCGTGCTGCTGGCCGGCGCGGCGATGCTGCTGGTCTGGATCTACGGAGCCGACTCCACCCGCCTGATCCAGCTCTACATCGTCGGCGTGTTCGTCTCCTTCACGCTCAGCCAGATCGGCATGGTCCGCCACTGGAACCGCCACCTGGCCACGGAACGCGACCAGACCGCCCGCCGCCGCATGGTCCGCTCCCGCGGCATCAATGCCTTCGGCGCCTTCTTCACCGGCCTGGTCCTGGTCGTCGTGCTCTTCACCAAGTTCACGCACGGCGCCTGGGTCGCCCTGCTCGGCATGTGTATCTTCTACGCCACGATGTCCGCCATCCGCCGGCACTACGACCGGGTCGCCGAGGAGATCGCACCCCCCGAGGGCCCCGACACCGACGACGTGGTGCGGCCCTCCCGGGTCCACTCCGTGGTCCTCGTCTCCAAGATCCACCGCCCGGCGCTGCGCGCCCTGTCCTACGCCAAGCTGCTGCGCTCGGGCAGCCTGGAGGCGCTCAGCGTCAACGTCGACCCGGCTGAGACCAGGACGCTGCGCGAGGAGTGGGAACGGCGCGGGATCGACGTACCGCTGAAGGTGCTGGACTCGCCCTACCGCGAGGTCACCCGCCCGGTGATCGAGTACGTCAAGAGCCTGCGCAGGGAGTCGCCGCGCGACGCGGTGTCGGTGATCATCCCGGAGTACGTGGTCGGCCACTGGTACGAGCACCTGCTCCACAACCAGAGCGCCCTGCGGCTGAAGGGCCGCCTGCTGTTCACCCCGGGCGTCATGGTCACCTCCGTCCCCTACCAGCTGGAGTCCTCCGAGGCCGCCAAGCGGCGGGCCCGCAGGCGCCAGGACTGGAACGCGCCCGGCGCGGTCCGGCGCGGCCCGGCCCACGACCCCCACCACGACCGGGCCAAGGAGTCCTCGCAGTCGACGTAGACTGGTGGGCTGTTGTCGTCACCCGTCCCCTTTTCACTGGAGTCACCCCGCCATGCAGGCAGAACAGAACACGTCGCCGGCCGGGTCACTGGTGGGGGAGGAGTACGAGGTCGAGGTCGGCCCCGTCGCCCACGGCGGCCACTGCGTAGCACGCACCGCCGAGGGCCAGGTGCTGTTCGTCCGGCACGCGCTGCCCGGTGAGCGGGTCGTGGCCCGGGTCACCGAGGGCGAGGAGGGCGCCCGCTTCCTGCGCGCGGACGCGGTCGAGATCCTGGACGCCTCCAAGGACCGCGTCGAGGCCCCCTGCCCCTTCGCCGGGCCCGGCCGCTGCGGCGGCTGCGACTGGCAGCACGCCAAGCCGGGCGCCCAGCGCCGCCTCAAGGGCGAGGTCGTCGCCGAGCAGCTGAAGCGGCTCGCGGGCCTCACCCCCGAGGAGGCCGGCTGGGACGGCACGGTGATGCCGGCCGAGGGCGACAAGCTCCCCGCCGGCCAGGTCCCGGCGTGGCGCACGCGCGTGCAGTACGCCGTGGACGCCGACGGCAACGCGGGTCTGCGCCGCCACCGCTCGCACGAGGTCGAGCCGATCGACCACTGCATGATCGCGGCGCCGGGCGTCTCCGAGCTGGGCATCGAGAAGCACGACTGGGCGGGCATGGAGACGGTGGAGGCCATCGCCGCCGCCGGCTCTCAGGACCGCCAGGTGATCCTCACGCCCAGGCCGGGAGCGCGGCTGCCCCTGGTCGAACTGGACCGCCCGGTGTCGGTCATGCGGGTGGGGGAGAAGGACGGGGGCGTGCACCGCGTCCACGGCCGCCCCTTCGTGCGCGAACGCGCCGACGGCCGCACCTACCGCGTCGGCAGCGGCGGCTTCTGGCAGGTCCACCCGAAGGCCGCCGACACCCTGGTGACGGCGGTCATGCAGGGCCTGCTGCCGCGCAAGGGCGACATGGCGCTGGACCTGTACTGCGGGGTGGGCCTGTTCGCGGGCGCCCTGGCCGACCGCGTCGGCGACACGGGCGCGGTCCTGGGCATCGAGTCCGGCAAGCGGGCGGTGGAGGACGCGCGGCACAACCTCGCCGCCTTCGACCGGGTGCGGATCGAGCAGGGCAAGGTCGAGGCGGTACTGCCGCGCACGGGCATCGCGGAAGTGGACCTGGTCGTCCTGGACCCGCCGCGGGCCGGCGCCGGACGGAAGACGGTGGCGCACCTGGCGTCGCTGGGCGCGCGGCGGATCGCGTACGTGGCCTGCGACCCGGCGGCGCTGGCCCGGGACCTGGGGTACTTCCGGGACGGGGGGTACCGGGTGCGGATGCTGCGGGTCTTCGATCTGTTCCCGATGACGCATCACGTGGAGTGCGTCGCGATCCTTGAACCGGCCGCGAAGGGCTCCTGACCTGCGGTTTTGTGCGTGCGCAGTATGTGCGTTGTGGGCGTTACAGGCGATATCTTGACGCTGAAATGACGCTCGTGACGCTCATTTGACGCTCGTTCTGATGGAGCGTCACATGGCTTATGTGCAGGTCGGGCCCCTGTCGAGGCGGTGAGGTGCCGATGGGGCGCCGAAGGCCAGCGACGCTGAGCGGCAGAGCTGCAGGGTCCTGCTGGTCAGCACGTCTGCTTGCTTACCTGGGTGTGCGGTTTAGCTTCGCCGTGCCGCGTCCGCTTTCAGCACCATCTTCGCCCCCTGGTCAGCCGAGTCGGCGAAGTCCCGGAGTGCGCGGGAGACCCGGCTGAGGAACTCCACAACGGTCGGCGGGGGTGTCCTGCTTGGCGCTGGTGCGGAAGGTGGTGTTCTGGGCCACGGTCGGCTCCTCGGGCAAGGGGTGCTGGGTGTGCTGCGCCCACTGTGGCACCGCGGACGGACATGTCGGTCGGAAACACGACACCTCCCACCCGACCTGGGCAGGGGACTCTGGCACCAGGTGACCCAGTGAGGGGCGGTCAGCGGTGGCCGATAGATCACGCCTCATGCTTCCTGCGGCACGAGAAGTGCTCGGGCAGCCCTTCGGGGCCTGGAAGGCTTGCGGGCTGACCGCAGCCGAAGCGGCAAAGCGGGATCGCTTGACCTGACGCGTCGACCGGAACCCTAGCGGCCTCGGTTTCCCGGGGGCGGGACTCAAGGACGATCGCGCGGCTGCCACGTCTCTGCTTCGGTTCAGCCCGCACCCCTGAAGCTGGACGGTCTTCGGTGCACCTGTCGTGCCGCTCCCCCTGTCGTACGGATGGCTGGCGCTCCTTGTCGTCCAGGGCGGGTCCGTTCGCCTCGAGGTACTGCTGCCACTGCTTTGCGGGGAGCCAACCGTGGTGGCCGCCCCGCTGGAACGGGATCCGCTCACCGGCCGCAGCTTCCACGATGAATCGGGTGAGGGTCAGGCCGCCTTCCCCTGTGAAGGTGCTCGACTGATGGGCGGGCACGAGGACGCGGTGCCAGCCCCCGCAGTACCCGGCGTCGGTGGGGTTCTCCGGGTCGTAGGGCTTCTCCGGGCACCGGGTGAGCGCGCCGTTTTGGCTGCACTGGCCCTCCTCCAGGACGAAGTTGCCGTCCTGGACCGCGATGGGGTTCTTCTGCACGCGGATGACGGAGGCCGGCAGGTTGGGCGTGCGGACGTAAGGGACGGTGCCGATACCTGCGTGGTCGGGATCGGCGAAGTCCCAGACCGATTGGATACCGCCGCGGCGCCGGAACCCCTCCCGTGCACGCATTCCGCGGGCTGTCTGGGCGCTCAGTTGAGGCTCGTAGCCCAGGACGATGCCGTTGGCACCGTTGATGCGTACATCGAGGCGCGCGTGCCCGTCTGCGGTCTGCGACTCGATGTCTGCGTGGAAGCCGTGATCTTCGGAGTCCTTCGCGACGCGTTCCTTGCGGGCGAGATGCTCGTCGGACTCGTGGCTGATGGGCTTCTCCCCGGGTCTCCGGTAGTGGGAGGCAAGCCATACGCCGTCACGCTGGACGAGGTACATGGAGACGCGCCGGCCGCGGAGGCCCCGGCAGTCGGGGCAGATGAGCCCGCGCTTTTCGACGGGGACACGTCCTCGCATGCGCAGGAGCACGTGCAGGAGGTCTTGGCCTTGCGGGACGCCGAGGTCGGGGCGGTCCAGGTCGAGGTTGCGGCCGGCCGGTTCGTAGTAGACGGGATTACGGAAGAGGTCTTCGTCGCTGTCGACCTGAAGGTCGTCGTCCATCGGTGCTCCCCGCAGCCGCCACGAGTAGGACTCACAACGCTACGGGGAGGGTGTGACAATCGGGGCTGAGCTGCGGAAACAGGGCGCACTGAGAGAGACAGGGGGCAGTGGGCCTACAGCGGGTCAGGTCCGACAGCTCGCTGCGCTTTCTCCGGATCCTTTCGCTCGTAGCTGCTGTGCGGTGAACAGGGAGGGAAGACCGGGCCATGCCAGGTAGGAGCGGCTGTGCCCGTGGCGGAGTGTCTCGATGCCCATCTCCATGACCTCGACGCGCTTCTCACGGCTCATGAGCGAACGGCAGTCCCATCGGTGGAGCGGGCTCGTGCTGGATCCCATGGCATAGGTCTTGCCCTCGTCGAGCTGCGCCTTCCACCGGGCAATGTCCTCGCGGGAGCGTTGCCGCAGGCTGCGAAGCGAGGCGCAGTCCTGGCAGACGCGTCAAGCTCTGCCCCGCCTCGGATGGCCGAGGAATTCGTCGGCGTACAACGCCGGTTCGAGGTCATCCCCGGCGCTCAGACCAAGTGGACTGGGGCGACGAAGGTAGAATTCTCCAATACTCCGCCTGGTGAGCCAGCGTACGTCCATCCTGGGTGCATGACTCAGTCCGAGCCCTCGTTGGCTCCGCGTAGCACGCCGAGGATTACGGCGGTGACGCGACGCGACATCTTTGACTACCTACGCGGCGAGGGCGGGCCCTGGTGGGGACGGCTCGACGAGCTTGACTTCCTGGAGGGCCTGTACGACCTGGACGGGTTGCCGTCGACGGACTCCCGGTTCACGACGGCGCGTGGCGACATCATCCAGCACCGGATCAACAATCCGTTGGACTTGCCGGACGACTGGGTCTTCGAGGACCCCCGCTTCCAACTCGTCGAGGGTCCTGATGAGACGCTTCTCGCCTTCCTGGCACGGCTTGTTCATCCAGAGGTACAGCCCGATGGCGACCAGTCATCCCGACGAGTCGAGGAGCTGAACCGCCTCCTCGGGCCCGACGGCTGGACCTTCCGGGCCTTCGAGTTCCTGTCGGGTCGGCCGATTTACACACCGCTCCCCACGCCGGCCACTGGCCCGATGGTCTCGCTGCCGCTCGCCGACGACGACACCGGCAAACTCGACCTAGTCCTCGGGCACACCTACAGCCTCCTCGATCGAGACGGTGAGAAGGTCGCCCGCGACCTGCTCCGCCCGGCCGTCCTCACGCTGCGCCGTGACGGTGGCATTCACCACCCCATGCCCGGTGACGGATGGACGGTCGATACGTACGAGGCGGTCCTCACCGTGGACCGAGCTCTGCTGCCCGCGTTCACAAAAGCGGTCACCGACGCGATCTGGCAGCGACTCGAATCCGTGCTCACCAGGCTTCAGCGTGAAGATGTTCAGTCCCTCGTGATCGAAGGTGACATTGGGCCCCTGCCAGCCGTCCCACCGGACTGGAGGAACCAGACGGCCGAGGCCGATCCACCCGTCGTTCGGCGTCTCCGCATCGGTCTGCCGACCACGGAGTTCAACGTCGCACTGCAGGACTTCTCGGATCTTGAGATCCGCGGCCACGGATTTCCCTACTTCTACGACACGCGCAGAGGGCGCCTGATCACCGAATTCCTCCTCGACGACCGGCCGCAGGTAGCCACGTTGTGCCATGTCACCCTCATTAACAAGGACGGCGTCCTCTCACCCAGGATCAAACTGTGGAAGAAGGACAAGACCAAGGCTGCGAGGACAGCGGCCATGGAGGCGATTCCTGGCACCGAGGCCCCTCAGATCGTCAAGGCGCTCGTTGACACCAGCGATGTCCACGAGAACTTCTGGAAGGTCATCAGCTTCCTCCAGGGCTGCGTCGGGCTGGACCTCCCCGGTAGCAGCCTGCGGCTGGTTGTTGGCGACGAAGCCGAGTTGGCTCGGCTCCTCGCCGACCAGGACCGCACGACGCTCCTCGAAGCCGTCAGGACCGCTGTCGGCGGTGCCCTCACGGAAGAGGACATCCGCCTGATCAGCAACCGCAAGTCACAATTGCAACGGTTCAGACAGCTGTTGGCCGACCCGGAGTTCTTCGAGCGGGAGCGCGGCCGGGTGGCAGGACCGGAAGCGGTCTGGCAGGGCTTCTTCGAGGAAAATCCGTGGATCTTCGGGTACGGTCTCACCCTCGTCGCTTGTGGCCCCCTCGATGACGGCAAGCTGGAGCGCATCACGACTGGCGCCAACATCTTCACGGGGGCGGGAAAGCGTAGTGATGCCGTCATGCGCTCCAAGGGCTTCATCAGCAGCCTGCTGTTCTGCGAGATCAAGACGCACGGGACACCCCTGCTGGCCAGCGTGCCGTACCGGTTGCCAGACGTCTACCAGGTCTCCAAGGACGTCGTCGGCGCTGTGGCGCAGGTGCAGAAGACCGCACACAAGGCCCTACGCCTGGTCAGCGGTGAACTGCACAGGCACTACCGGGACGACGGCGCTCCGACCGACATCGAAATCTCCACCGCCCGCCCCCGGCAGGTACTGGTGATCGGAAGCCTCAGCGAGTTCAGCGACGGCATCGCGGCGAACCCGGAGAAGAGCACCTCCTTCGAGCAGTACAGGCGATCTGTCCAGGACGTCGAAGTCATCACGTTCGACGAGCTCTACGAACGGGCCCGCTTCATCGTGGAGGACCGCTGAGGCGCACCCGACCGCACCGAGGCGTGACCTGATCCCCTGGTCCGCGTTTTCGGCCGCAGCCATGGGGTCCTCGGCTGGGCGGCTAGCGGACATGGGGGCATACCGCTGTCAGTGCCCGTGGGGATGATGGAGCAGTCAGATGCGATTGGGGCGTTAAAGGGGGCGGCGTTGTTTCTGAGCCGTGTGAGCGTTTCCGGGTTGCGGGCGAGTGCGGAGGGGGCGATCGAGTGTGAGCTGCCGGGACGTTTCAGCGTCCTGATCGGTGCGAACGGCGCGGGCAAGACGACAGTCATGGATGCTTTGTACCTGGCCCACACCAGCCGCTTCCCACACCTGCCCCGCCTGGGGACTGCGGTTCTGGGAGCTGATGGCAGCCCCGGCGTAGAGGTGCAGTACAGCCTTGAGCAGGACGTTGCAGCCGAAGGACCTCTGGGTCAGCAGATCCAGCAATCCTGGCGTCATATGTCGGACGGTGTAGCGCAGAAATGGTTCACAGAATTTCAGCGCAATCTGGGAACAGTTCGCGCCAGGGTGGACCGCAACCGAGTGCATGACACGGCACTGGGCACGGACCCCTTCAAGTTGATCTACTTGCCGGCGTGGCGGCATCCGCTTGACGAGCTGGCCCGTCGCGAGACCCGCATCCTCATCGAGTTGCTGAGAGCGGAGCAGCAGCGACTTGACGGCAGCCGCAGCCTCGTGCCGCTGCGCGTCAAAGCGTCCCGACTGCTGGAGAACTTGGCCAAGGATGGACTCATCGAAGCAGTCGAAGAACGCATCGGCAATCACCTGGCCTCTCTGTCCGCAGGAGTGCAGCGGCAGTGGCCTTACGTGCGAGGCCAAGTCATAGACGACTCCTACCTTGCGCGCGTCCTTGAGCTGATGCTGGCCGTCATAGAAGGCCGGGCCGCGGCCCGGCCGCTGGAAGTCTCGGGCCTCGGGTACGTCAATCTGCTCCACATCGCGGTGACTCTTGCCGCGATACCTGACTCCACCCGCCGTGCCCAGGCAACGGAGGAGCCGCCCCACAGTGGCGAAGCATCTGGAGACATGACGGACGAAGACGAGCAGCGCCTGGCCCGGGAACGCCTGGAGCAGGCTGCTGCGGAAGCGGAGTCCGAGGCTGATTCGTTCTTCCCCAGCACCCCCTTCCACGCCACAGTGATCATCGAGGAGCCCGAGGCCCACCTTCACCCTCAGCTGCAGCACGCGCTCGTCCGCTATCTGCGCAAGGCCGTACGTCAGCGTCCGGAACTGCAAGTGGTGCTGTCCAGCCACGCGACGGACGTCATCACCTCTTGTGATCCTGAACAGCTCGTGGTGTTGCGGCGCGCTGCGGACGGCAGCAGAGTCTGCCGTCCGATCACCAAGATCCCCATGATCAAGCGTGCCGAGACGCTGCGTATGGCCCGTCTCCACATGGATGCCAGTCGGTCCGCCGCGTTGTTCGCCGAGCGACTCGTGGTGGTCGAAGGCGTGACCGAAGCCGCCATCATCCGTGACTTCGGCAGGGCATGGGCCGGAAAGGACCCAGCGAAGCACGCCTTCATCGATGCTCTCAGCATCGTCTACACCGGGAACAAAGTCGGTCCGTGGACCTCCCGTTTCCTGGCCACGAAGGGGGCCGAGATTTGCACACGATTGGCCGTGCTGCGCGACAGTGACAAGCCATTCGATGAGCAGCCAACCGACCCGGAATGGCTGGATGGCCACGACTCAGAGGTTGTACAAGCCTTCATCAGCCACCCGACGCTGGAGCCGTCCATCACGGAGGGCAACGAGCGTCTCATAAAGCTTGCCCTGACTGACATCAGAGCGGAACCGCTCACCGAACCGGTCACTGACCGAGTTGTTTACGACTTGTTCAAGAGTGCCCGCAAGGGCAAGGGAGGCGCCCCGGATACACCGGCGGGTCCCCATGCGAAGGACAAGGGCGCGTTCGCGGATGCCCTCGCCGTTCGCCTCGCCGACGCCATCGAACGTGACGAGCCCATCCATGTTCCGGACCACCTGGTGAAGCTCTTCGACTTCCTCTACCCGCGGCCCGTGGTGGAATCGGAGAACGAACCCGAGGAACAACAGACACCGAAGTCACAGACACCGACGCAAACCTGGCCCACGGCTCCTGAACCCTTCTTTTATAGCCCCAGTGCCGTTCCGTCTTCTGATCTTCCGCCAGTGGGAGCTTGGCCGGCCACTGCTTCTGGCCCTGCTCCTAGTGATCCGTGGGCAACTAACCCATGGAACACCGACGCGTGGGCAACCAAACCTGCGACGACGGACCCGTGGGCAACCAAACCTGCGACGACGGACCCGTGGGAGGAGTTGGATGGGGACACAGAATGACATCGCCGGCAGACTCACCGGTGAACAAATGGTCGCGGCCGGAACGCCGCACCGCCGCGTGTACATCGAAGCAGCGCCGGGTTCAGGAAAGACCGCCGTGGCCGCACAACGCTTCGGCATCCAGCGCTTCCACGGGGGCGACCAGCGTGCCGTGCTGGCCGTGAGCTTCACCCGCTCCGCCACCGCTGAGCTACGTCACCGTGTGCTCCGTCAGTGGGGCCCGGATGTACTTGCTTGGCCGCACCGCATTGTCACGCTGGACACCGTCGTCTGTGACCTGCTCAGTTACTTGCTGGATGCGGGGCACATCTGCTGGCCAGGCGGACACCGCAGTCTCACCGTCATCGACTCCTGGCCAGTGCATCTGCCCACCAAGTGGTCACGCATAGAACCAGTCGTGGCACTGGCCAGCAATCAGGTCGTGGTCCAAAGCCTGCGACGGAGCACCCAAGCGAACAGACCCAGCAGACAGGACGTCGCCGCGGCTCTGGCCGAAGGCTTCTGCACCCATCAGGACGCTCGCACTCTCCTCGAAGCGGCGATGGCATGTCAAGGCGCCCGCGACGCGGTCTTGTCCCGTCTCGCGAATACCGCAGGCGCACTGATCGTCGACGAGATCTTCGACGCGAATGCCTTCGATCTCTCCCTCGTGCGGCTCGCGGTGGACGCCGGGCTCGAAGTCACCGTCGTCGGTGATCCGTGGCAGGCCCTCTACGGCTTTCGAGGAGCTCGACCCGATCTCGTACCGGAGTTGGTACGCGATGCCCAGTTCGTCCAGCGCCCACTGCGAAGATCCTTCCGTTGGACAACTGACGGGCAGAAGCGCCTGGCGGATGAGCTGCGGGCCGGCCATGGAGTGATCCTCCCGCCGGGGCAAGCGGAGGACATGGACGTCGTGTTGTCGTTGCAGTGGAAGACTCTGTGGAGCTCTGGACCCCACGTCCTTCCGCTGGCGTACGGATCCGCCACGGGACAAGTGCACGAAGCAGCTTGCACGCTCCTGCTCAGCGAAGTGACGAAGCAAAAATTCGGAGTCGACGCCACATTCCACAAAGAGGCACTCATCGCGCTCGGAATTGACGCTGAAGCATTGGAGCGCATGAGTCCCAACTTGCAGCAGCTCATCACTGATTTGGCGGGATCGGCCAGAATCGCGGAGATCTGGTCAGACCTTAATGAGGTCGTCGGGGCCGAGACTCGGCGAAAACTCCCGAAGAAGAGAAATCATCACCACACGGCACGTCTGGAGAACCTCCGTGTCCGTCTGCATGCCGATAGGAATCGGCTGATCCCTGGTCTCACGGCTCACCAGGCCAAGGGCCGCGAGTGGAACAACGTCGGCGTTCTCTTGGCCAAGTCAGAGCGTGAAACTCTGGCAGCAGGGCTCGTCCAGACCAGGGAAGATCATCGCACGCTCTATGTGGCACTGACCAGAGCCAAGCAGGCGACCCACAGGATCGCGGACAGCGTGTCCATCAGCGTTGAGATTGAGGCGCCTTGACACCGCCTTGAGGTAGGTGACCCCGGAAGGGTCGGCTGCCAGCGCTTGTGCTTGAGACGGAGCAGGCGTTTAGAAGGCGCCTGCTCTATCCTCGCGTTTCCTGGCCACAGGGGCAGGTATGGGTGGGTTCGGGCAGATTCGCCAACAGCAGACACATTGAGTCCCATACGGACTGGATTAACTCGGCGAAGGAAGCAAACCTAGAGCGGTCTTCGGAGAGTGGAACCTGCTCTCTGCGCATCAACTGGGTCCGCGATAGGTGCGTCGCGGGCGCAACATAGCCGACGATCGCCGGTTGGCCAAACCGGCGCTTCTCCGGACCATTGAATGACCAGGGGGCGCCGACGCGTCCCGATGTCTCGTGTGAGGAGTCATGTAGCTTGTCGAAGCTGGCAATAGACGAATCGTCCTTGCTCTCTGCGAACCGTGTTCGCGCCCTTCTGGAGTGGATCCAGGCGGAATCCTCGGGGGTCGTTTTCCCCTTTCTCGCCTTCATGGCGGGCACCGCACTTTCGCCGGGCGAAGCGGCCTCGGTTCGGGTGCACGAAGTGACGCTCCCGGAAGGGGAGTTCGGGGAGGTGCTGGTCCGTGCCGGCGAGGGCCGGAGGGTTCCTGTCTCCCCGGACATCGTCGGTGTTCTGAGGCGCTGGATCGACGAGGCGGATTTGGAATTTGAGGATCTGCTGTTCCCGGCTGAGCGGGGTGGGTCGTTGGCGTCCTCCGAGTACAAGAGGGCGTGGAGGCAGGCTCGCCAAGCGGTGTTGAGCCCGGGCGAGGTGCAGGCGGGCTTGGGGGAGCAGGTCTCCAGCCTGCGTGACTCCTGTCTGGACCGGTGGCTCGAGGCGGGCGTTCCTGCGTGGGGTGTCGCCGAGTGGGGTGGAGTGAGTGCGAGCTGGGTTGCGGTGCGGTACCCGCACCGCTTCCGGCTGGAAGACATCGAGATCGACTGGGACCACCTGGAAGAGATCCTGCGCCTTCCGGACATCCCCAAGCGGTAGTCTCCCGTCCCGCGCTCCGAGCGCAGGACCGCAGCCGAGCACATCCCGAACGTCGGCGGTCCACGCCACACGCGACCGTGTCACATCGCCGGGCCCCTCAGCGATCTGGTCCCACTGCCCTGACAGGGCCGGTTGACCTGCGCCGTGGACCGCCGGCAACCCGGCTGAATCTTCGCCTGATTGGCCTTTCCCCCTCTGTTTCCGAGGACTCGCGCATGCCCCCTGCCCATCTGCTGTCCATTCCCGCTGTTGCCGCCGCCCTGGACGTCGACCGCCGCACCGTCTACCGCTTCATCGCCGCCGGAGACCTCCCCGTCGTCGACCTGCGCACAGGGACCGAACGCTCCCGCGTCCGTGTCCCTGCTGCCGGGCTGGAGGAGTTCATCGCCAGAAGGCTGGTTGTTTCCCCGCGTCCCCGCCGCTGATCGCTCGCCCGCAGTTTGGCCCTCACCGTTTCCGAACGAAGGAGTAGTACCGCGTACCTGCGCAAATTGAAGACCGGCAAGTGGCAGGCGACCGTTCGCAACCGGGCCGGCGACCGGTTCAGCGAGTCCTTCCCCCTCAAGGCCCAGGCGCGGGCCTGGGGCATCGAGCTGGAGACCCAGTTCGCCCGTGGAACCGTGCGCGACCCGCGGGTCGGCGAGATCGCGTTCCGGGAGTGGCACGACCGGTGGTGGAACGCCCGCATCGTCGAACCCCATACGCTGCGGGGAGACGCGTCCAGCATCAAGAACCACGTCATGCCGTACTGGGCTGACTGGGAGATGCGGGCCATCACCCGCATGGACGTCCAGAGCTGGATACGCTCCCTGGTCGAGAAGGGCGCAGGCCCTGCCGCGATTAGACGGGCCTACAACCTGACGTCGTCCATCATGCGCGCTGCTGTCGACGACGATGTGATCGCGGTGAGCCCGTGCCGCAGCATCGATCTGCCGCCCATCGCGGTCAAACCGCCGCAGTGGTTCACGCCCGACCAGGCGCAGAGCATCCTCGACGGACTCGCCCCCGCCTGGCGGACGATGTGCCTGCTCGGCTTCTACACCGGACTGCGCTGGGGAGAGCTCTCCGGCCTGCACCGCCATCGCATCGACACACGCCGCTCCCGCCTGTTCGTCGTGGAGGTCAACACCAAGAGCGGCATCAAGGAGTACCCCAAGAGTTCCAAGAGCCGTCGCGAAGTCCCGCTCCCGCCCCACGTCCTGGAGGCCCTCGAACGCCATATCCACCGGCTCGACCGCGACGCAGTGGTCTTCACGACCATAACCAAGGGCCGCTCCGGGCGCCTCCTCGCCGACAGCAACTGGCGTCGGCAGACCTGGTGGCCTGCTGTCGAGGCTGCCTACCATTTCGGCGACGACGGTGAGTTGCAGCTTGTGCCGCACTACTCGCCGCACTCCATGCGCCATACCTGCGCTTCGTGGCTCGTCCAGAGGGGAGTCTCGCTCTACGAAGTTCAGCACCTTCTCGGCCACGAGAGCTTCCAGACCACCCAGCGCTACGCCCACCTCCAGCCGGACGCCCATAAAGCTGTGCTGGGAGCCTGGGAACGCATGGAAACCCCGCTCACCGTCGTCGCATGAACGTTCCTTCGCCCTGTCCTCCTTGGACAGGGCGAAGGCGTTTCCCGGTTACATAGGGCCGGGTCACGTTCGCGGCTCGGTTGGCCGGTCGTCGGGAAGCGTCCAGCGGCCGTCAGCGTCGAACGGCCACGGGCGGGCGTAGACATCGATCTTCGCCTTAAGCATCCTGGCTACAGGCAATCCGCCGGCCCGGGCGATCCCGCTCGTCGGCACGACCGTTCAGCGTGCGTCGGGCCGGTGTTCGGTGATCCAGCGGGCTGCCAGGAGGCCCGAGGCGGCGGTGAGGACGGCGGCGGCGATGACGGTGGCGTTCAGGCCGAGGGCGTCGGCGAGGATGCCGGCGACGAGGGCTCCGGCGGCGTAGCCGATGTCGCGCCAGAATCGGTAGGTGCCCAGGGCGTTGGCTCGCCAGGCGGGGTGGGCGTGGTCGGAGATGGAGGCGATGAGGGCCGGGTAGACCATGGCGGTGCCCAGGCCCAAGAAGACCGCGGACAGGATGCCCGCGAGTAGCGGCCGGTCCAGCAGGGCGAGGGCGAGGACGAAGCCGACGGCCTGGACGAGCATGCCGTAGACGATCAAGGGCTTGCGGCCGATGCGGTCGGCGAGGTGGCCGGTGGGGATCTGTCCGAGCCCCCACAGGATCGGGTAGAGGCCCTTGATCAGGCCGACGGCGGCGAGTCCGAGGCCGTGGTCGGTGAAGAGCAGAGGGAAGACGCCCCAGGTGAGGCCGTCGTTGAGGTTGTTGATCAGCCCGGCCTGGCTGGCGCCGCGCAGGGAGCGGTTGCGCCAGGAGGTCCGGGTGAAGGTGGCCTTCAGGCCGGTGTCCTCATCCGTGGGCAGGGGCTTGGTGTGGTTGGCCAGTTCGAGGGCGACGTGGGCGGCGGTGTCGCGAACGACGAAGGCGAGGGCGAGGCCCGCGATGACGAAGATGATGCCGATGAGTTCGGGGACGGGGCGCAGGCCGTAGCTGGTGGCGAGGTAGCCGGTGAGCAGGGCGGTGACGCCGACTGCGGTGTATCCGGCGGCTTCGTTCAGGCCGGTGGCGAGCCCGCGGCGGGAGGGGCCGACGAGGTCGATCTTCATGTTGACGGTCATCGACCAGGTCAGGCCCTGGTTGAGGCCGAGCAGCACGTTGGCGGCGACGATCCAGCCCCACGAGGGTGCGTAGGCGAGGGCGAAGGGGACGGGGATGCCGAGCAGCCAGCCCGCGACGAGGAGCTGCTTGCGGCGGAAGCGGGCGGTGAGCGCTCCGGCGGCGAGGTTGGTGAACGCCTTGGTGAGGCCGAAGGCGATGATGAAGGAGAAGACGGCCAGGTCGCTGGTCAGGCCGAAGGTCTCGGAGCCGATGAGCGGGACGGTGGTGCGCTCTAGGCCGACCAGGCCGCCGACGCAGATGTTGACGATGACCAGCAGGGTGAACTGAAGCCAGTTCTCCCGTAGCCCGAGCCGTACGGGCCGCCTGGCGGCGTCGGTCGGCGTCGTGGTGGTGGGTGTGGTGTTCACGGGCGGGTGTCCTCCGTGCCCTGGGCGAGCTGCTGGCCGTGGGCGGCGGTGTAGTCGGCCGGTCCGCCGTCCAGAACGGCGATGTCGGTGTGGCCGGCGCGCTCAAGGAGGCTGGCGGCGGTCATGGCACGCTCGCCGTGGCCGCAGGCCACGACCGGGCCGGCCGGTGCGTCGGCAGCGGACTCGCTCAGGGCGCCGAGCTCGATGTGCAACGAGCCAGGGACGTGTCCGCCGGCGAACTCGGCTTCCTGCCGGACATCGAGGTAGGGGCGGCCAGCGGCACGGTCGGCGGTGAGGAACGCGGTGGTGGCCTGCGCGTTGCCGTCGGCGAGCCAGGCGTCCATGCCGCCGGCGAGGCGGCCGGCGAGATGCTCGTGGCCGATCTTGTACGCCTGCCAGACGATCTCGCTCAGGTCCTGGTCGTCGCCCGCGACGAACGCGAGTGGCGCGGTGTCGGGCAGGAGCCAGCCGAGCCAGGTGGCGAACTGCTCGCGCAGCGGGAGCGACAGAGATCCAGGGATGTGGCCGGTCGCGTAGTCGGCGGCCGGGCGGACGTCGACGACATGGCCGCCGTCGGCCATCAGGGCCCGTACCTGCTGCGCGCCCAGGGCGGGCAGCACCGGCTGGGCGGTCAGCACGGCCGGGCCACGCCGGTTGATCTCGCCGAGGCGGTCGAAGTACGCCGGGTAGGTGCCCAGGCTCGCGGTCAACTGGGCCACAAAGGTGTCCTCGTCAGGGGCGGCGAGCAGCGGGTTGGCCTGCTTCTGCGCGCCGATGGTGGTGGTGCGCTCGGTGCCGGGCGGCGCCGAGCAGAAGGACCCGGCGCCGTGCGTGGGCCACACCGCGGTCTCGTCCGGCAGCGCGGTCAGCCGCTTCAGCGACCGGTACTGGGCACGGGCCAGTTCCTCGGTGCGGTCGGCACCCAGGAGGTCGGTGCGGGCGGCGGAGTTCACGATCAGCGAGCCACCGGTGAACACCCCGAGCTCCCGGGCGCCGTCGAGCAGCAGGAAGGACACGTGCTCGTCGGTGTGCCCGGGGGTGGCAAGGGCCCGCAGGGTCAGTCCGCCGAGGTCGACCTCGTCGCTGTCGGCCAGGCGCTGGTGGTCGAAGGCCCGGCGCCCGGCGGCGGAGGCGAGGATCGTGGCGCCGGTGTCGTGGCCGAGTTGGAGGGCGCCGGAGAGGAAGTCGGCGTGCAGATGCGTGTCCGCCGCGAACGCGACGGTCAGCCCGCGCCGCTCGGCTGCCGCCCGCAGGGCGCGCAGGTCGCGGCTGGCGTCCATGGCCAGGGCGCGTCCGTCGCCGAGGTCGAGCAGGTAGGCGCTGTTGCCCAGTCCTTCGTCGACCAGCGGTATGAGGTGATCGTCCGCGAAGCCCACGGCGTCCTCCAGGATCTCGGGAACGGGGCGTGTGGTCACACCCACCAGACTCAACTACAATAATCCATGGATTTATGGAGGATGCCATGTCGGAGAACACGAAGAGCGCGACGAAGGCGCGGCTGTACGACGCGTTCGCGGCCAGCGGCAAGGCGCTGGCCAGCGGAAAGCGTCTGGAGCTGCTGGATCTGCTGGCCCAGGGCGAGCGCACCGTCGACGCGCTGGCCAAGGCCGCCGGGCTGAACCTGACCACCGCCTCGGCGCATCTGCAGACCCTGAAGCAGGCCGGTTTCGTCGCCACCCGCCGCGAGGGCGTGCGCATCCACTACCGCCTCGCCGGCGACGACGTCGCCCAGCTGTTCGCGCTGCTGCGCAAGGTCGCCGAGACCCACCAGGCCGCCGTCCCCGCCGCCCGCGATGCCTACCTCGGCCAGGACACCGCCGCCGAGGTCAGCCGTGAGGAACTGCGGGTCCGGATCGCCGCCGGGGACATCGTCGTCCTCGACGTGCGGCCGGTCGAGGAGTACCAGGCCGGGCACATCCCCGGCGCTCTGTCCATCCCGGTCGACGAGCTGGCCGACCGGATCGACGAGCTGCCCGAGGACACCGAGATCGTCGTCTACTGCCGCGGGGAGTACTGCGTCCTGGCCTACGACGCGGTACGGCTCCTGACCGACCGCGGACGGCGCGCGATCCGCCTCAACGACGGCATGCTCGAGTGGCGGCTGTCGGAGCTGCCCGTCGACGCCTCGGACCTCACGTGACCCGCCCGGGCGGCGACCTCCCGCCGCACCCGGGCCTGGCCGAGGGGCCCGTCTATCTGGACTACAACGCCACCACCCCGGTCGACCCGCGGGTCGCCGAGGCGATGACGCCCTACCTGGCCTGCTTCTTCGGCAACCCCTCCAGCAACCACCCCTACGCCGCCACGCCACGCTGGGCCCTGGCCGAGGCCCGCGCCCAGGTCGCCCGTCTGATCGGTGCGCGGCCCGGGGAGATCGTGTTCACCGGCTCGGGCTCCGAAGCCGACCTGCTCGCCCTGCGCGGCGCGGTCCTGGCCTCCGGCCGCCCGCACCCGCATGTGATCACCCAGGCCACCGAGCATCCCGCCGTCCTTCAGACGTGCCGAGCCCTTGAGCGGCTGCACGGCGCGCGGGTGACCGTGCTGCCGGTCGACCGCGACGGGCTCGTCGAGCCGGACGCCCTGGCCGACGCATTCACCGAGGACACGGTGCTGGTGTCGATGATGGCGGCGAACAACGAGACCGGCGCCCTCCAGCCGATCACGCAGCTCGCCTCGCTCGCCCGTGAGCGCGGGGCGCTGTTCCACTGCGACGCCGCCCAGGCCGCGGGCAAGATCCCCCTCGATGCCGGCGACCTGGGCGTGGACCTGCTGACGATCGTGGGACACAAGATGTACGCGCCCAAGGGCGCCGCCGCCCTGTACGTACGCGACGGCGTGAGCCTGGAGCCGGTCATCTACGGCGGCGGGCAGGAACGGGGCCTGCGCGCGGGAACGGAGAACGTCGCCCTGGCCATCGCGCTTGGCACCGCCGCGCGGCTCGCGGCCGAGGAGCTGGCCTCCGGTGCCCCAGCCCGCGTCGCGGCTCTGCGCGACGATCTCCATCAGCGGCTGGCGATCGGTCTGCCCGGCCGCGTGCACCTCAACGGGCCGGAGAAGAACCGCCTGCCGAACACCCTGAACGTCAGCGTCGACGGCGCTCTCGGCCATGAGGTCCTCGCCGCCGCCGGTGGGATCGCGGCCTCGACCGGATCGGCCTGCCACAGCGGCACCCACACCCCCTCCCCGGTGCTCACCGCCATGGGCCTGGACGCGACCCGCGCGCTCGGCACGCTGCGGCTGTCCCTGGGCCGCTGGACCACGGCCGAGCAGATCGAGACGGCGGCAGCAACCCTCATCCGGGCGGCTGGCGCGCAGTGACCGGGCCGAGCGGCCCGACGCAAGAAGATCCGACGAGCAGCAGGAGAGGCATGACCGAGACCAGCGCGCACGGACTGTCCACCCGCAGTGTCCACGCCGGCGAGCGCCGCGACGCCGAGGGGGCCGTCCACACCCCGCTCTACAACCACTCCACCTTCGCGTTCGACACCACCGCCGACCTTCTCGACGTCGTCGAAGGCCGCAAGGCCGGGAATCTGTACACCCGCTATGGTCTCAACCCCACCATCCGCTCCACCGAGGCCAAGCTCGCCGACCTCGAAGGCGGCGAGCAGGCCCTGGCGTTCTCCTCCGGTATGGCCGCCGAGGCCGCCACGTTCCTCGCGCACTGCCGTACCGGTGACCACATCGTGTGCATCGGCGAGGTCTACGGCGGCACGTTCGAACTTCTCGGCGACAACCTGCCGCAGGTCGGCATCACCACCACCTTCCTGCGCGCCGATGAGGTCGGCCGGCTGCCCGAGGTGCTGACCGGCCGGACGCGGATCGTGTTCTTCGAGACCCCGGCCAACCCCACCCTGACCGTCTTCGACATCGCCGCCATCGCCGAACAGGCCCGCACGGTCGGCGCGCTGACGGTGGTGGACAACACCTTCGCCACCCCGGTCAACCAGAACCCGCTCGCCCATGGCGCGGACCTGGTCGTGCACTCGGCGACCAAGTACCTCGGCGGGCACTCCGACCTGACCGCCGGCGTCCTGACCGGCCCCGCCGAACACCTCGCCCCGGTGATGGGGTGGCGCAAGAACCTCGGCCAGGTCATCGCCCCCGAGACCGCCTTCCTCCTTGCCCGCTCCATCCGCTCCCTGCCCGTCAGGGTCCGCGCGCAGAACGACACCGCCGCGGCCGTCGCCGCCTTCCTGCAGACGCACCCGCGGGTGACCCGCGTCCACTACCCGGGGCTGGCCACCGGCGAGCAGAAGCGCATCGTGGATGCGCAGATGCGCGGCGGGGGCGGCATGCTCAGCGCCGTCCTGGACGCGACCGCGGAACAGACCGCCGCGGTGGTGGACCGGCTGCGGCTGTTCGCCATCGCGCCCAGCCTCGGCGGAGTCGAGTCCCTGGTCACCCAGCCCATCACCACCACCCACCACGGCCTGGACCCGGCCGAGCGCGCCCGCCGGGGCATCACCGACAGCATGATCCGGCTCTCCGTCGGCCTGGAAGACGCCGACGACCTGATCGCCGACCTCGCCCAGGCCCTCGACAGCGACTGACCCCGCTGTTCCGCCACCGGCCCGCACCGCCGTCCTCGGACACCGGGCCGGTGTACAACCGCCCCCTGCCGGGACCGGCCAGTTCCCCTCCCACCGGTCCCGTACCGCTCACCGCCGCTTTCGGAAAAGAGACATGACCAGCACCGCGTCCGCCCGTACGACGGGCTCCATACCCGACCCCGCGCAGGCCCAGCGCCGCATTCTGCGTGTCCTGGTCGCCTCGCAGATCCTGAGCGGTGCGGGTCTCGCCGCCGGCGTCACCGTCGGCGCTCTCCTCGCCCAGGACATGCTCGGCACCACCAGTCTCGCGGGGTTGCCCAGCGCCCTGTTCACGGCCGGCTCCGCGCTCGCCGCTATCACCGTCGGCCGCATCTCGCAGGCCCGCGGACGCCGCCCCGGCCTCGCCGCCGGATACCTCACCGGGGCTGTCGGCTCGGCCGGCGTCATCACCGCCGCCGTCCTGGACAACCCCGTCCTGCTGTTCATCGCCCTGTTCGTCTACGGCGCCGGCACCGCCACCAACCTCCAGGCGCGCTACGCCGGAGCCGACCTCGCCCCGGCCGGCCACCGCGCCCGCGCGGTCTCCACCGTCCTGGTCGCCACCACCCTCGGCGGCGTCGCCGGACCGAACCTCGCCGCCCCCGCCGGCACCCTCGCCGAACACCTCGGCATTCCCAGCCTCGCCGGACTCTTCGTCCTCTCCGGTGCCGCCTACGCGCTGGCCGCGCTCGTCCTCGCCCTGTGGCTGCGTCCCGACCCGCTGCTCCTGGCCCGTGCCGTCGCCCAGGCCAAGGAAGCCGACACCGCGACCGGCCCGGCCGCCGACGGCGGTGACGCCGACACCAGCGAGGGCCGCGGCGGCGTGGTCCTCGGCGCGCTGGTCATGGTCCTGACCCAGCTCGTCATGGTCGCGATCATGACGATGACACCGGTCCACATGCACGACCACGGCCACTCCACCGCCGCCTCCGGCCTCGTCATCGGCATCCACATCGGCGCCATGTACCTGCCCTCACCCCTGACCGGCTGGCTCGTCGACCGCTACGGGCGTATGAAGATCGCCGCCGCCTCCGGCATCACCCTGCTTGCCGCCGGCATCCTCGCCGCCGCCGCGCCAGGCGACTCCGTCGCCCTCCTCGCGCTCGCCCTGGCCCTGCTCGGGCTGGGCTGGAACTTCGGCCTCGTCTCCGGCACCGCGATCATCACCGACACCGTGCCGCTCGCCACCCGCGCCCGGACCCAGGGACTGGTCGACGTCTCCATCGCGATCGCCGGCGCCACCGGCGGCATGGCCTCCGGCATCATGGTCGCCGCCACCAGCTACCCCGCCCTCGCCCTCACCGGCGCAGCCCTCTCCCTCGCCCTCCTGCCCGCCGTCGCCGCCACCGCCTACCGCCGATGAACCCCATCGACCCCGACACCCCCGCGCCGAACATCACCGTCGACGGCACCGGCCTGCTCTGCGTCACCCTCCTGCTGCGCCTGCGCAACGAGATCGACGGTGCCGAGCCGGGCACCGTCGTCCATGTCGTCGCCACCGACCCGGCAGCCCCGCTCGACCTGCCCGCCTGGTGCCACATGACCGGCCACCACTACCTGGGTCCCGTTGCCGATGACGAACGGCCGGTGTTCGCCGTCCGGTTGGCCGCCGATGCCCGGCCGACCCGGACAGCCGCCCCCTGGCACCCCGTCAGGGAAAAGGGGTAGTCGAAGGCGCACGGGCCTTCTCCGGTGAGTGAGCCGCTGAGCCGGACGGTCGCCGTCAAGGTCCGAGCGCCGCCGCGCTCCGGATGCCCGGCCCGCGGGGGCACGCTCGGCGGCGCCGCCGTGACCTGCCACGAGCCGTTGACAGTCCGGTGCGCGCGGCGCCCACCCGGCCGCGCCCGCCCCGGCAGCACGGGCGTCGGATCCCTCGCCCTCGCGATCACTCGCTCCACGGCCGGTACGGTCCGCGGCAGCCGGCATCGTGCTGGATCCCGGCATCGGCGAGTGCACGTCCGAGTGCCGCGTGCCGGCCGGCCCTGCCGTCACGCGCCGTCCAGGGCGATCGTCGCGCCGGTCCGGGCCGGGACCGCGCGCGCCGGACGCTCACGCGGTCCCGGCCCGGCCGCCCTCACCGCCGCGCCGACGACTTCCCACGGTCCGCGAGCGCCCGGCCGCCGATGAAGGCGGCATCGTCCTGGCGCATGCCCGGGACGACGGTGAGCGCCCTCGCCAGGGTGGCGGGCAGTGTCTGGTGGACGGCCTCAATAAGCCCGTCGATGACCGGGGCCGTCGCCGGGCCCAGGACGGGGTCGATGACGACGGTCTCGGGGTTGAGCATGAGGAGGCCGCCGGCGATCGCCATCCCGACGGTCCGGCCGAGGTCGGTGAGCACACCGCGGACCGTCGCGTCTCCCTGGACAGCGAGTGCGACGACGTCGAAGAGATCGAGGTCCTGGCCGTAGCGTGGGCGGAGCACGTCCAGGAGGTGCCGTGCGTTCGCGACGGTACCGAGGCAGCCGCGCCCTCCGCAGGCGCAGAGCATGCCATGCGGGTCGACGCGGATGTGCCCGATCTCCCCGGCGGCGCCCAGGGCGCCCCGCAGGACGTGTCCCTGGACGACCACCGCTCCCGCGACGATGTCCCCGAGGCGCAGGTACAGGACGCTGTGCCGGCCGCGGGCGGCTCCCGCGCTCGCCTCTCCCAGAGCGGCGAGGTTGATGAGGTTCTCGACCTGGGCCGGGACGCCGAACCTGTGCGACAGGGCAGCCGCCAGGTCGGTGGTGAGCCAGGCGGGGTACTCGTCGATCCCGTAGTAGCCGGGCACGTCCTCGCCGAGGAGGGTGACGCCGTGGTCCTGCCGGTAGGGCTGGGGGACGCCGAGGACCATCCGGGAAACCCGCTGGACCGGGTCCCGGCCCGGCACCGCGGTCAGCAGGCGTTCGACCTCCACGGCCGGATCGGTGCAGGTCCACCACTGGAACGGCTCCTTCGCCACCGGCGTGCGCCGTCCGTCCGGGCCTACCTCGCAGACCGCGATGTCCTCGTGGGTGATGAGGACGACGAGGACGCCGCCCGGGGTGTCGGGCAGGTGCAGGGCGTCGGCGGTGGGGCCGCGGCGCCGTGCCTCCTCGGTTCGTGGTCCGTCCGGGAGACGGCCGGATGTCTTCTTCTGCGTCAGCAGGCCGCGGGCGAGCAGGCGTGCCACCGCGCCGCTGACGGTCCGCCTCGGGATGCCGGACAGCTCCGTCAGCTCGGCCCGGGTCAGCGGGCCGTGCGCCGCGATCAGCTCGATGAGGCGGCGTTCGGAAGCGCGTGGCGCGGGTGAGGTGGACACCTCGGGATGCTAAGCGGCCCACGCACCACCTGGCCAGGATGGCCTGGTAAGTGACGCAACCGTGGCCCACCAGGGCGTTGACGAGCGGATACGGCCACCGAAGGATGGCGGCCTAGCACCCACCCCTTCGCGGCCCCGCCGGGCAAGGCGCAGGACACCCGCCCATTGAAACGATTCATCAAGATGTCCCCCTTGCCACGAGCCGCGACTTCAATGACCCGATGGAGAGTCACCGTGCCGACGAACCGCAGGAACTTCCTCAAGAAGGCGGCCAGCACCGCCGCCCTGGGTGCGAGCGGAGGGCTCATCGGCTCCACCGGCACCGCCGCCGCGGCAGGCGGCACCCCGCCGGACCTGTCCCACCTGGGCACCCTCCGCGCGGCGGACGCCTCGTCCGCCCTCGCCGGCTCCGGTCTGCTGAACGGTTTCAGGAAGCCGCCCGCCGAAGCGCTGCCGCGCGTGTGGTGGCACTGGATGGACGGCAACATCTCCAAGGCCGGGATCGCCAAGGACCTGGAGTGGTTCCGCGAGGCCGGTGTCGGCGGCCTGGTGAACTTCGACGGTGGCTTCGGGCTGAAGCAGATCGTCGATCCGCCGGTCACCTACCAGTCCGCCGAGTGGCGGGACGCCTTCAAGTTCGCCATGGAGAAGGCCGCCGACCTGGGCCTGGAGGCCGGGGTGGCGGCCTCGCCGGGCTGGTCGGAGACGGGTGGGCCCTGGGTCGCCGCCGAGGACGGTATGAAGAAGGTGGTCTGGTCCGAGACCTGGGTCGACGGGGGCCGCACCGTTCAGGTGACCCTGCCGGAGCCGACGGACGTCGCCGGGCCCTTCAAGGACTACCCGGGTGAGGCGGACGTCCGTTACTACAAGGACGCCCGGGTCTTCGCCTACCGCGTCGCCGACGGCGCCCGGCCGCAGAGCGAACTGAAGCCGCTGATGTACGCCTCCGCCACCAAGGCGTCCGCGACCGCGCCGGTGGTGAGCGGCGGCAGCAAGGGTGTGAAACTCGACAGCGCCAAGCTCTCCAGCGGCTCCCTGAAGGACATCACCAACCTCGCCCCGCCCACCGCGGACGAACCGACCTGGATCCGGATCGAGTTCCCCCGCGCCGTCACCGTCACCGGCCTGAGCATCGCCGCCGGGACCTCGGCCGCGCTCCAGGACGTCACCGAGTACGGCACGGTCGTCGAGGTCTGGGCGAGCAAGGACAACCGGAGCTACCACCAGGTGGCCGAGGGCGTCTGCGGTGACGAGCAGCGCACCCTGTTCCTGCCGCGCACCGAGGCCCGCTACTTCAGAGTCGTCCTCAAGGCGCCGGGCAAGCCGGCCGAAGTGCCGTACTACCTGCCCCAGCCCACCGGCACCGAGCCCGTCCCGCTGCGCTCCCTGGTCCTGCGCACCGCGCCGACCGTGCACCGCTTCGAGGCCAAGGCGGGCTTCGTCCAGGCACCGGACTACTACCGGATCGACACTCCGGAGGAGGGCTCGGCGAAGGCCGTCGCCACCTCCGGGGTGATCGATCTGACCGAGAAGATGGACGCCAAGGGCCGGCTGCGCTGGAAGGCCCCGCGCGGCACCTGGGTCGTGGTCCGGCTCGGCGCCGGACTCACCGGCCACCAGAACGGTCCCACCACCGAGGCGGCCACCGGCCTGGAGGTCGACAAGCTCGACGCCAAGCGGGTCCGGGCCTACCTCACCACCTACCTGGACAACCTCCAGAAGGCGACCGGCAAGGACAACATGGGCGCCCGCGGTCTGACCGCCCTGCTCAACGACAGCTACGAGGCCGGTCCGCAGAACTGGACCGACGGCATCCTCAAGGAGTTCCGCACCCGGCGCGGCTACGACGCCGGCCCCTACCTGCCCGCGCTGACCGGCACGGCGGTCGGCGGAGCGGCCGAGTCGGACCGCTTCCTGTGGGACTGGCGGCAGACCATCGGCGAACTGCTCGCCGAGAACCACTACGCCGTCGTGCACGAGGTCGCCCACGAACGCGGCCTGAAGCTCACCTACGCGGAGGCCCAGGAGAGCAGCCGCGCCATCACCGCCGACGACATGGACATCCGGCGCCACGCCGACGTGCCCATGGGCGCCAGCGGCAACCCGTGCGCGCCGGGCGACCGGCTGGGGGAGCGCTACCTCGTCGACATGCGGGGCGCGGCCAGCGTCGCCAACATCTACGGGCGGGACTTCGTCGCCTGCGAGGCGTTCACCTTCGGCGCGCGCCACCTGATGCCGGGCGACCTGCGGCCGACCGCCGACCAGATCCTGCTCTCCGGTGTCACCCGTTTCATGATCCACACCTCCGCGCACCAGCCCCAGGACAAGGGCCCCGGCGTCACCCTCGGCGGCATCGGCTGGTTCTTCAGCCGCAACGAGACCTGGGCGGACCACGCCAAGCCCTTCACCACGTACCTCGCCCGCTGCTCGTACGTCCTCTCCCAGGGCAGGGCGGTCAAGGACGTCGCCTACTTCTACGGCCAGGAGGCCCCCGCCCCCGCGCTCTGGGGCCCCAGCCGCCGCCGGTCGGACCTCCCGCTGGGCCACGACTTCGACTACGTCAACGCGGACGTGCTGCTCAACCGGCTCTCGGTGAAGGACGGCCGGCTCGTCACCCGGACCGGCATGTCCTACGGACTGCTGTACCTCGGCGGTGCCTCGGAGCGGATGACCGTGCGGGTGCTGCGGAAGATCGCCGCGCTGGTGGAGGCCGGCGCCGCGGTCGCCGGGACCCGGCCGGTGGCCAGCCCGAGCCTGGCCGACAGCGACAAGGAGTTCCGCGCTCTCGTGCGCAAGCTGTGGGGCGAGGAGGACGAGCGGGACCGGGTGGTCGGCGCGGGCCGGGTGTTCGGCGACGTACGGGCCGAGGAGGCGCTGTCCGCCCTGGGTGTCGTCAAGGACTGGGACTACGCCTTCGACGCCGACGACCCGCTGGGCTGGATCCACCGCACGACCGACGGCGCCGACGTGTACTACGTCGTCAACCGGCGGGCGGTGCGCACCGCCCTCGATGTGAAGCTGCGGGCCACCGGCAAGGCCGTCGAACTCTGGGACCCGGTCACCGGCGGCGTCAGCGCGGCGACCTTCCGGACCGAGCGGGGACGCACCGTCCTCTCCCTCGATCTCGGTCCGTCCGAGGCCCGGTTCGTGGTCGTCGCGCACGGCACCGCGGGCAAGGGCACCGCCGAGGCAGCCGCCCGCCGGGTCGTCGGTGTGGTGGAAGGGGACTGGAAGGTCACCTTCCAGCAGGACCGCGGGGCGCCCGCGTCGGTCGCGCTGGACTTCCTCCAGGACCTGTCGCAGCACCAGGAGGCGGGCGTGCGCTACTTCTCGGGCACGGCCACGTACACCAAGACCTACCAGGCACCCGACCGCGTCAGCGGTGGGCGGGTCTGGCTGGACCTCGGCGAGGTGCACGACATCGCGCGGGTGAAGGTGAACGGCGCCGACGCGGGGACGGTGTGGTGCGCGCCGTACCGGGTCGACGTCACCGACGCCCTGCGGTCCGGGGCCAACAAGATCGAGGTCGAGGTCACCAACAGCTGGTACAACCGGATGATCGGGGACCTGCAGCCGGAGACGAAGACCCCGGTCACCACCTTCGTGGGCCAGTTGTGGGACCTGACCGCGGAAAGTGCGCTGGAGCCCGCCGGCCTGGTCGGTCCCGTCCGGGTGGAGGTGGTGCGGTGACGGCCGGCTGAGGACGGGGCGGGGTGCCCGGTCGGTCCGACCCGGCACCCCCTTCCAGGACTCCCGCCTACATGTGGACGGCGGGCGCCGCCGACTCGTCGTGCCGGGGCACACCGCGCTGGTACAGCAGCACGGTCGCCACGAGCCCGACGGCGAAGATGGCGGCCGTCCAGCCGTAGGTGGCCGAGTAGCTCTCCACGGACGCCTGCGCGATCGCGGCCGGGCTGGTGCCCGGGTGATCGGCCAGGTAGTCGGCCGAGGCGCTGGAGGCGATCGTGGTCAGCAGGGCGGTGCCGATGGAACCGCCCACCTGCTGCATGGTGTTGACACCCGCGGAGGCGACGCCGGCGTCGTGGTGGGCCACGCCGGAGACCGCGAGGTTCATGGCGGTGGCCATGATCAGACCCATGCCGAAGCCGGTCACCACGAGCTGCGGCAGGACGTGCGCGGCATAGGAACTGCCGACCCCGAGGGTGGTCATCCACAGCAGACCGAGGGCGCCGATGGCCATACCGGCCGGCACCACGGGCTTGGGGCCGATACGGGGCACCAGCACGTTGGTGGCCAGGATGGTGCCGGTCATCATCGCGCCGACCATGGGCAGGAACGCGAGGCCCGTCTTGACGGGCGTGAAGCCCATGATGATCTGCATGTAGTAGGTCAGGAACAGGAACACACCGAACATCGCGGCGCCGATCAGCAGCACCGAGACGAAGGACGCGCCGCGGTTGCGGTCGGCGAGGACGCGCAGCGGCAGCAGCGGGTGCGCCGCCCGGGTCTGCCACCAGGTGAACACGGCGAGCAGGACCGCGCCGGCCACCAGGAAGCCCCAGGTCTGCGCGGAGGTCCAGCTGTGCGACTCGGCGTTGGAGAAGCCGTAGACCAGGCCGAACAGGCCGGCGGAGACCAGGACGGTGCCGGGGACGTCGAGGGCGACGTCACGGTTGCGTCCGTCGTGCTTCAGCAGCAGGAAGGCGCCGACGAACGCCACGACGGCGAAGGCGACGTTGACGTACAGCGTCCAGCGCCAGGTGAGGTACTCGGTGAGCAGCCCGCCGAGCAGCAGCCCGATCGCGCCGCCGGCCCCCGCGATGGCCCCGAAGACGCTGAACGCCTTGGCGCGGTCCTTGGGGTCGGTGAACGTCGTGGTGAGCAGGGAGAGCGCGGCGGGGGCGAGCAGGGCGCCGAACAGGCCCTGGAGCGCGCGGGCGGCCACCAGCAGTTCCAGGCCGGGGGCCGCGCCGCCGATGGCGGAGGCCGCGGCGAAGCCGACCAGACCGATGAGGAAGGTGACCTTGCGGCCGAACAGGTCGGCTATCCGACCGCCGAGCAGCAGCAGGCTGCCGAAGGCGAGGGAGTAGGCGGTGATGACCCACTGCCGGGCGCCGTCGGAGAAGCCGAGGTCGGCCTGGGCGGTGGGCAGCGCGATGTTCACGATGGTCGCGTCGAGCACCACCATGAGCTGCGCGATGCCGACGAAGGCCAGGACCCACCAGCGGTGGTCGGCCGGGCGCGCGCCCGCCTGGGCGGGTGCCCGGGTTGCAGTGGACTGCGACACGGAGTGCTCCTGAGAAGTCGAGGATGCGCGCGGCGGGCGGGCCCGGACCCGCGCGAAGATGAAACGGAAGCGTTTCATCCACCATAGGGGTGGCCAGGGATGAAACGCAACCGTTCCATCCCTGGCCACCCGGGGTTTCTCTCCAGGCAGCCGCCGGGTCCGCCCCGGTGGGACGGGCCGGACCGGCCCGCCCGGTTCTCCAGGCAGCCTTTTTTCTTTCCGTTTCTCGGAATTCAGTGAGTGGGAAAAAGGCCCGCACCGACGTATTGACTCGCATTCTGCCGACGAATCTATAGTGCCGCCCACTGCCTTTCCTGCGACGAAGGAGTCGTTGTGACTGTCGATCCCGCATGGTCGTACTCGCCGCTGCCCGGCACCGGAAAAATGCGAAAGGCGCTGGCTCTGTTCGCCTGGAACCTGCCCGGTCTGCTGCTGGTCGTCTGCGCGGTGTCCAGCGGAAAGCTGGAACCGCGCATCGTGGCCGACCTGCCCACGTCCCACCCGGACTGGTTCTCCCTGACTTTCGTGCTGGCCACCTTGCTGGGGTGCCCGGCGGCCATCAGGATCGGCGAACTGTACGGAAAACGGCGGGCCGTCGAGGTGGTCTGCGCGGTCGGCGTGGCGGGCCAGCTCGTCACCCTCGCCGCCCCGGGCTTCGGCGTGGCGCTGGCCGGGCACGCCCTGGCCGGCCTCTACGTGGCGGTCGGCCCGGTCAGCCTCTTCGCGCTCGGGGACTGCTTCCCGGGGCGCCGCAACTTCGTCCTGTGCGTCCTGGCGGTCATCGTGATGAGCGCCGCGACGGCGGCGCTGACCACGGCCGTCACCCCGGCGCTGCTGGACGCGGCCGGCTGGCGCGGCATGTCGGCCCTGCTGGCCGGGCTGATCGCCGTCGCGGCCCTGCTGCTGCGGACGGTGCCGCGCCACCCGGCGACGGGCGTCCGCTTCGCCGAGGTGGGACTGGCCGCCCGGCTGCTGGACGGCGCCGGTCCGGCGCTGCTCGTCACCGGGCTGGTGATGGGCACCAAGTGGGGCTGGGGCTCGGCGTTCGTACTGACCGCCCTCGGCGTCGGTGCCGGCCTGGTCGCCCTCCTGGTGCTGCGCGGCGTGCGCGGCAAGGCGGCGGCCGTGGCCGTCTGAACGAGGCCGGGGTGCCGGTCAGGTGTGCAGCAGGGCCGGCATCACCCAGTCGTCGATGAACCGGGCGAGGTAGTCCGAGTCCAGCAGAGTGCCGTCGAGCGCGGGGCGGCTCATCACCAGGCTCCGCATGGTCTGCGGCAGGAACTCGGCCGCCGCGGGCCGGCGGGTCAGCTCCCCGCGCTCGACCGCCCGGTCGATGAACCGCATGACGTGCTCGGTGTCCGGCTGGAACAGCGCCGTCCGCACCGCGGCGGCCAGCTCGTCGTCGGTGAGGATGGCGTGGCTGAGGGCCGCGTAGAGCCGGCTGTCCTCGGTGGCGTGCCGGGCCAGGCGCGCGGCCACCGTGATCAGGTCGCCCCGCAGGCTGCCGGTGTCCACCTCCGTGGGCCGCACCGGGCCGCTGCTGCGGACCGCCGCCGAGACCAGCCCGGCCTTGCTGTGCCAGAGCCGGTAGAGCGTCGCCTTGCTGCAGTGGGCGCGCGTCGCCACGTCGTCCATGGACAGCGCCTCGTAACCGGTGTCGCTGAGTGCCCGGAGGGTGGCCGCCAGCACCTCCCGCTCGCGCTCCGCGGTGACCCGCGGGCGTTTGACGGGGGCAGCTGCCTCGTCCGTGGCCACAGACGCCTCCTGGATGAAGTGGAACGGTCCCGTACGCAAACTAGGCCGGTGGTCGATGGAACGCAAGTGTTTCATCGACCACCGGTCCGAGTGTGTGGCGTCCGGCCGGTACGGGGCTCAGGACTGCTCCACCACGCGTCCCGCCCGCGAAGCCATCGCGCGCAGCCAGATGTGCGCGGGGTCCCGCTCGTGGGCGGGGTGCCACCACAGGGACTCCAGCAGGTCACCCAACTCGAAGGGCAGATCGGCGACGGTCACGCCCTGGCCGGCCGGATGCAGCCGGGCGACCCGCTCCGGCATCAGCCCGATCCGGTCGGTGCCGCGCACCAGGTGGGGCACGGACAGGAAGTCCTCCGTGCTGACCGAGGTCCGTATGCGCACCCCCTCCTGGGCCAGCCGCGGCATCGTGGACAGCGCCGAGAAGGGGTGCTGGTAGGCGAAGACCCAGGGACGGCTGGACAGCTCCTCCCGGTCCAGCGTCCGCTCGGCGGTGTCGGAGGAGACCACGCAGACCCAGCGGTCCCGGTACAGCTGCAGCATGGGCACGTTCACCAGGACGCCCTGAGGCAGCACGATCGCGTCCACGGCGCGCAGCGAGTCGGAGGCCCGGTGCACGAACTGGGCCGTGCTGTGGTGGAAGGTCAGCCGCACCCGCGGGGCCTGCTCCTGGATCAGGTCGGCCAGCACCCGGCCGAAGACCGGCAGGTGGCAGTCGGCCACCACCAGGGTGAACTCGTGTTCCGACTCCGCCGGATCGAAGTCGGCGCGGGTCTGGAAGACCCGGTCGGTCCAGCTCAGGGCGAGGGAGGTCTGCTCGGCGAGGCGTTCGCCCAGAGCGGTCAGCTGGTAGGAGTTGCCCACCCGGGTCAGCAGTTCGTCGTCGAAGTGCCGGCGCAGCCGGGCCAGCGCGGCGCTCAGGCTGGGCTGACTGAGCCCGAGGCGCTGCGCGGCCCGGGTCACGCTGCGTTCCTGCAGCAGGGCGTCCATGGAGACGAGCAGGTTGAGGTCCGGGCTCACGTCCCACCCCTTCGTGAGGCATCAGCTGCATCTATAACGGACATCAGCGAATTCAGCTTCCCTGATGAAATTCAGCCCGGCAAGACTAGGGCACCGCGAGCCCAGGGACACAGCCGCACCTGGCTCCGCGTTCTCGGCAGGGCGTCCGGCCCGCCGTACCGACGCGTTGAAAGTCACGAAGGGCAGGGACGCCGATGTCGTCGTTTCACGTTCTCATCGCCGGCGGAGGAATAGGGGGCCTCTGTCTGGCACAAGGTCTGAAGAAGGCCGGGATAAGCTGCGCCGTTTATGAGGCGACCCCCGGCGTCATGCGCACCGGATACCGGCTGCACATGAACGCCACCGGTGGCGGCGCGCTCAAGGAGTGCCTCCCGGAGAACCTCTACGAGCTGTACATGCAGACCTCGCGGATCAAACCGCGCCGCGAACTGTTCGTCATGCTGGACGACCAGTGCCAGGAACTCGGCACCCGCCCGCACATCGGACCGCCCAACGACCCCGACCGCCCGCACACCGCGGTCAACCGGCGCACGCTGCGCCAGATCATGCACACCGGGCTGGAGGACATCGTCCACTTCGGCCACACGGTCACCGGCTACGAGGAGGACGGCGACCAGGTCCGGCTGCTCTTCGCCGACGGCACCTCCGCCACCGGCGACGTGCTGATCGCCGCGGACGGACTGCACTCACCGGTCCGCCGTCAGCGACTGCCGCAGGTACCCACGGTCGACACCGGCATGCGCTCCGTCGCGGCCTGCGTCCCGCTCACCGACGACCTGGTCGCCACCCTGCCCGAGGCCCTGTTCGACGGCTTCGTGCTGGCGAGCTCGGCGGACGGGGTCAACTTCTCGTTCGGCGCCTGGCAGCCCCGCCGCCCGGTCGCCGAGGCGGTCGCGGACCTCGCCCCGGGCGCGGACATCGACCACGTCGAGCCGTACATGATGGTGCACTGCGGATTCCAGGAGGGCAGTCCTTACCTGGCCGGCATCCCCGACCTGTGGAAGGCCACCCCCGAGGAACTGCACCGGGTCATGCGCGAGGCCGTCCGCGGCTGGCACCCCGGCGTGGTCGAACTGGTCGAGCACGCCGACAGGTCCACCCTCGCGCCCATGTCGGTCCGCCGCCTGGAGCCCGTCGACACCTGGGAGATCGGCCGCGTCAGCTTCCTCGGTGACGCCATCCACGCGATGCCGCCCTCCTTCGGATCCGGCGCCAACACCGCGCTGCGCGACGCGTCGTCCCTGGCCGGCGCCCTGGACCGGGCGGTCAACGGCGGCGGCGACCTGCTGGCGGAGATCGCCGCCTACGAGGAGGGCATGCGCGCCGAGGTCTGGCCGATCTTCCGCGCCTCGGCCGACCCGCGCTCCTTCAGCCAGGCCGACTTCCTGCCGGACGACGTCCCCGTCGCAGGCCGCTGACACCCGCACCCACCCCCCGTACACACTTCTCTGGAGAGCACCATGCCCGTGGTCGAGGACATCGAGTTCACCGTTGACGGCATCACCCTGCGCGGCTGGCTGACCCGCCCCGACGATACCGAGGGGCCGCTGCCCGTCGTCATCCTCCAGGGCGGCCTCGGCGGACCGGCCGAGTCGATGAAGTTCCAGGCCAAGGCGTTCGCCGAGCAGGGCCTCGCCTGTCTGGCCTACGACCACCGCTGCACCGGCTACAGCGGCGGCGAGCCCCGCCAGATGTTCGACCCCTGGCAGCAGTGCCGCGACCTGCGGCACGTCATCACCCACCTGACGCTGCGCGACGACATCGACGGCGACCGCATCGGCCTGTGGGGGGTGAGCATCGGTGGCGCCAACTCGATGTTCGTCGCCGCCACCGACACCCGCGTCAAGGCCGTCTCCGCCATCATCCCGCCGGTCAGCGGCTGGAGCGCCCGCCAGCTGCAGCCCGCCGACACCCTCGCGGAGCTGGAGGCGCTGATCCCGGTCGACCGCAAGGCGCAGGCCCAGGGCGAGCCGGCCCGGACCATCCGCCTGCACGGCGAGCCCGCGCCCGGCGACCCCGTCATGTTCAGCGACGAGGAGGGCCTGGAGTTCGTCGAGAAGATGATCCACGACCTCCCGAGCTTCAGGAACGCCATCACCATCTCCACCCTGGACCACCTCTTCGAGATGGAGGTCCGCGCCTACGCCGAGCGCATCACCCAGCCCACCCTGATGATCCTCGCCAGCGAGGACACCGTGGCACCGGTGGAGGAGGCCCGGGAGATGTTCGGGCGCATCCCCGAGCCGAAGGAGCTCATCGAGTACCCCGGCCAGCACTACGAGATCCTCTCCAACCACTTCGGCGAGATCATCGCCCGCTCCGCGAAGTGGATGGCCCGGACGCTCACCGAGTAGCGCCGCCCGCTGTCCGCACCCCCGCATGCCCGGACCGTTCCCGGCCGGGCGTGCGGACCCGCCCGCGCGCCGATCCGCCACCGGGCGCCGCCCCGCCGAGAGGACCCCAGGACGTGTCCCACCCCGCCCAGCCGGCCGCCACGCCGGCCGAGCTGAGGAAGGTGCTGCTGCCGCTGGTCGGCGGCGCGTTCCTCGTCGTGCTCAACGAGACGATCCTCAGCGTCGCCGTCCCGTCGATCATGCGCGACCTGGACGTCAGTGCCAACACCGCCCAGTGGGTCACCAGCGCCTACATGCTGACCATGGCGGCCGCCATCCCCGCCAGCGGTTTCCTGCTGCGCCGCATGGGCGCCCGGCAGCTGTTCGTCGTCGCCATGGTCCTGTTCAGCGCCGGCGCCCTGATGGCCGCGCTGTCGTACACCTTCCCGCTGCTGGTCGCCGCCCGCGTCGTCCAGGCGTGCGGCGCCGCGGTGATGATGCCGGTGCTGATGGCCACCGTCGCCGCCATGGTGCCGCCCGAGCGGCGCGGCACCGTCATGGGCACCGCCACCATCGTCGTCGGCGCCGCCCCCGCCCTGGGCCCCGCCACCTCCGGCTTCGGCCTGAGCCTGGTCGGCTGGCACGGGGTGTTCTGGACCGCGCTCGGCGTCGCCCTGCTCATCCTGCTGCTCGGCCTGCGTTCGCTGCCGCCCCGGCAGGCCCACGAGCCCGTGCCGATCGACTGGTGGTCGGTCGCCCTGTCGCTGCCCGCGTTCGGCGGCATCGTCCTCGGCCTCAGCCTCGTCGAGAGCGACGTGCCGGCCGCGATCGCCTGCCTGGCGGCCGGACTCCTCGTCCTGGCCGGGTTCGTACGGCGCCAGCTGCACACCGCCCGTACCGGCCGCGCCTACCTCGACCTGCGCACCTTCCGCTCCGCCGGCTTCACCGCGGCGATCGCCGCGATGGCGGCCACCAGCGTCATCCTGTTCGCCACGGTCAGCATCGTCCCGCTGCTCATGCAGAACGTCCTCGGGGTCAGCACCGCCGTCACCGGACTCGCCATGCTCCCCGGCGGCGCGATGATCGCGATCCTCTCGCCGGTGACCGGCCGGCTCCACGACCGCTTCGGCGCACCTCGGGTCATCCTCCCGGCCGCCTGCGTCGTGCTCGCCGCCACGGTCGCCTTCACCCAGATCCCCCGGTCCGCGGGAGCGGCCGCCTTCTCCGCCGCGTTCATCACCCTGCACATCGGTTTCGCCGGGCTGTTCACCCCGCTGATGACCCTCGCCCTCAGCTCCGTCTCCCGGGAGCACCAGCCCGACGCCGGCGCGACCTTCAGCACCACCCAGCAGCTCTTCGGCGCGGCCGGCGCGGCCGGACTCATCGCGATCATGCAGGGCATGTCGACCCACGGCAGCGAGGTGACCGTCCGCGGTGTCCACGGTGCCTTCACCGCCGCCGCGGTCAGTGCGGCGGCACTGCTGGCGATCACCGTCTGGATCACCCTGCGGACCCGCCGGGACCGGGCCGCCGGCGAACCCGACACCCGTACCCGGCCCGTGGAGCCGGCAGCCGGCGGCTGACGGGCCGTCCCCCTCCCGGACGTGCCGGCCCGCCCGTTCGAACGGTCGTAGCCATGTATGTGAAGACCATCAAGAAGACGAGCAAGTCCGGCACCGTCCGCTACCTGCACCTGGCCCACAACGAGTGGGACCCGGTCGTCGGCCGGTCGGTCCCGAAGGTCCTGTACACCTTCGGCCGGGAGGACCGGCTCGACCACGCCGCCATCAGGCGCCTGATCGGCTCACTGTCCAGGCTCGTGACGGCGGAGGAGGGCCCCGCCCGGCCGCCGGCAGCCGACCCGGGGCCCGGCCGAGGCGACATCCGGCTGCTCGACCGCCTCTGGCGGTCCCTCACGATCGACACGGCGATCCTCGACCTCGCCGCGGACACCCACCGGGACCCGGCCGGCCGGCAGGCCGTCGAACGGCTGCTGTTCGCGCTCGTCGCAGCCCGGACCCTCGCACCGTCGGCCCGGCTCCTCGACTTCGACCGGCTCCCGCGCGGACACGGCCACGAGGTGCCCGGCACGGCCGACGAGGGCTCCCTCACCGGGCTCGCGCACTGGATCGACGACGTGCGCGGCGAGTTGGAGAGCCGGATCGTCCAGGCGGTCACCGCCCGTCGGGACGTGGACACCAGCCGGGTGATCCTGCATGACAGCAGCCTGTACTTCGAGACCGGGCGGCGGCCCGGACAGCGACTGACCACCGTCCCCGTCACCCTGGCCGTCACCCGGGAAGGCGTACCGCTGTACTGCAGACCGCAGGAGCACGACGGCACGGCCCACGCGTGCGAACCGCCTCCGGCGGGACTCCTGGCCACCGCTGTCATCCGGATCCACGAACACACCGGGCGCGAGGGTAACGTCCCGTCCCGACCGGACGCACCCGACGCGTCCCCGGCCGTGCGGGCCGCTCCCGGCGCCCGCGTTCCGGACGTCGAGACGGCGCTGAGCCGTCCGGGGCGGTACCGCGGCCTGACGCCCACCGTGCGCGTCAAAGAGGTACGCGACGGCACCTTCGGCGGACGGCTCGTCCTCTGCCACGACCGGGTCCGCGCCGCGCAGGACGGCGCCGCGCGGCTGCGCCTGCTCACCGAGGTGCGGGACGCGATCACCGCCACCGACGCGCTCGGCGACCGGGAGCGGAGCGCGATCCACGCCCGGCTCGCCGGCCATCCGCGGCTGGCGCCCTACGTACGGGTCACCGCGGCCGGCCGGCTGCGCGTCGACCGGACGCGGGTGCGGAGCGCCCAGCGGGCCGACGGCAAGTTCCTCCTGCACTGCCCGGACGACTCGCTCAGTGCCGAGGAGGTGGCCAGGGCTTACCTGCGGCTGCGGGACACCGACCGGCGGTGGGCCGACCTGCGCCAGGTGGTCGACCTGCGCGGGTGGCCGCACGGGACCGGTGTGGGCGTGCGCGTCCACCGCTTCCTGTGCTGGCTGGCCCTCCTGCTCGCCTGTCTCGCCGAGACCGGTGAGCAGCCGCGACCGCCTCGCCGAGGCGGCGGGCCGGTCTGAGCGCCCGCGGACGCGGGCGGCCGACGGCCGGCCCCCCGTGCCGGCCGCCCCGGCGCGGGCAGCGGACGCCGCGCCGCACCGGCGTGGGTCAGTCCAGGCCGTGGCCGTCCGTCGTCAGGGACCGGGCGAGCCGGTCGAGGTAGGCGCGGTAGTCGGCGACGAAGTCGAGGCGGCCCTGGGACAGCGCCCACTGCACCTGGAGGCCGTCGGAGACGGCGAGGATCTCCCGGGCCACCTGGTCGGGGTCGGTCCCGGGCCGGAGCCGGCCGGCGGTGAGCGCCCCGCGCAGCCCCGTGGCCAGGGCGCGGGCGGCCCCCTCGTAGCGGGCGGTGAAGAAGGCGTGGGCCGGGTGGGCGGCGTCGGTCGCCTCCACGGAGAGCCGGGCGAAGAGCTCGATGAGGCCCGGTTCGGTGAGGTTGTGCGCGGCCAGCGCCAGGACGGCCCGGAACTGCTCGCGGACGTCGTCGTGCGGCACCGACCCGTGCACCTTGAGGTAGTTGCGCTCCTCGCGCGCCTCCAGGACCGCCATCAGCAGCTTCTCCTTGCTGCCGAAGTGGTGCAGGACCACGGTGGCCGACGTCCCGGCGTCGGCGGCGATCGCGGCGAGGGACGAGTTGAGGTAGCCGCCGCGGGAGAAGCGGGCGGTGGCCGCGTCGAGGATCGCCGCGCGCCGGGCGTCGGCCGCGGCGTACGTCCCCGAGGACCGCCGCCGCCGCCTCGGCCGGCCGGTCGGTTCCTGCGCCACGGTCGCATCCGGTCTGTTCTCCATCGGCACCAGAGTAACGATCCGCGCGGTGTGACCTGTGACGCCCGATAAAAGTATTGGACCTATTCAGTTTTTATTCTACTGTTCACGCACCCGCCCGCCGTCGTGCTGGGCCAGAGCCGCTGGAGCGTGCCATGAACGACCAGGACACGGTCGGCAGACCGGCTGTCACCGCCACCGGAGACACCCCCGAAGCCGGCACCGGAGCCGACACCTCCCGTCCCGCCGTCTCGTCCGGCGCCTTCATCACCGGACTGATCGCCGCCCAGTGCCTGTCGTTCGCGGCGGTCTTCACCCCGATCCTCGTGTCGCTGTCGCTGCGCGTGAGCGAGCTGGAACCGCAGCACAAGACGGCCTCCCTCAGCCGGGTGCTGGCCGTCGGCGCGGTCCTCGCGCTGATCGCCAACCCGCTGTTCGGCGCGCTGTCGGACCGCACCACCTCCCGGTTCGGCCGCCGCCGCCCCTGGCTGCTGGCCGGCGCCCTGGTCGCCGCCCTCGGCACCCTCCTGTGCGGCACCGCCGGGAGCATCGGCACGCTGACGGTGGGCTGGGCCGTCACCCAGCTCGGTGCCAACGCCGTGTACGCCGCCCTGCTCGCCACCATCCCCGACCGCGTCCCCGAGCACCTCCAGGGCCGGGTCTCGGGCGCGGTGGGGATGACGCTGTACGTCGCCATGGTGCTCGGCACCGTCCTCGCCCAGCCGCTGCTGCACCACACCCTGCTGCTGTTCCTGGTGCCCGGACTGCTCGGCCTGGCCGGTGTGGCGGCGCTGGTGTGGCTGATGCGGGACGACGCCCCCGCCGACCGGACGGCGCTGCCGCCCTTCCGGTTCGGCGCCTTCCTGCGCTCCTTCTGGGTCTCGCCGCGCCGTCACCCCGACTTCGCGTGGAACTTCTGCGGCCGCTTCCTGATGTTCTGCGGCATCTCGACGATGACCGGCTACCAGTTCTACTTCGCCGTGGACCGGCTGGGCCAGAGCGTCACCGAGGCCTCCTCGACCGTCGCCGTCGCCGCCGTGGTCACCATGGCCGGCACCGTCGTCGGCTCGCTGGCCGGCGGCTGGCTGTCCGACCGCACCGGCCGCCGCAAGGTGTTCGTCTTCGCCGCGGCGCTGATCTCGGTCGTCGGCCTGGCGCTGACCGCGTACGCCGGCACCACCGCCTCCTTCTGCGTCGCGGTCGCCGTCTTCAGCCTCGGTCTGGGCTCCTACATGGCCGTGGACACGGCCCTCGCCATCGGCGTGCTGCCCGACCGCGCCCAGGCGGCCAAGGACCTCGGGGTGCTCAACATCGGCAACACCCTGCCGCAGTCGCTGATCCCCGCCGTCGCCCCCGTCCTCCTCGGCATCGGCAGCGCCGCCGGCACCAACTACGGCGCGCTGTACCTGTTCGGCTCCGCCTGCGCGCTGGCGGGCGCCTTCGCCATCCACTTCGTCCGCGCGGTCCGCTGAACCGCCCACCACCCCCCCACCTTCGAAGGAACGAACCACCCATGCGCTACCGCGACAGCCGACTGCCCGTGCTGGAGCGGGTCGAGGACCTGCTGCCCCGGATGACCTTGGAGGAGAAGGCCGGTCTGCTCTTCCAGACCATGGTCACCCTGCACCCCGACGGCACGCTCGTCGACGACCCGGCCCAGGCCCCGGCGGCCCCGGCCCGGACGATGATCGGCGAACTCGCCATGAGCCACTTCAACGTGCTCGGCGCGGCCGGGCCCCGCGAGATGGCCGAGTGGCACAACCGCCTCCAGGCCCTCGCCGAGGAGACCCGGCTCGGCATCCCGGTGACCCTCTCCACCGACCCGCGCCACTCCTTCACCGACAACCCGGGCACCGCGATGCGCTCCGGCCCGTTCTCCCAGTGGCCCGAGACCCTGGGCCTGGCGGCCGTCGGCGACCCCGACCTGGTCCGCCGGCACGCGGACACCGTGCGCCGCGAGTACCTCGCCGTCGGCCTGCGGGTCGCCCTCCACCCCCAGCTGGACCTGGCCACCGAACCCCGCTGGTCCCGGATCTCGGGCACCTTCGGCGAGGACGCCGACCTCACCGCGCGGCTGGGCGCCGCCTACATCGAGGGCCTGCGCGGGCCGGGCGGCACCCTGGGTCCCGACAGCGTCGCCGCCATGGTCAAGCACTTCCCCGGCGGCGGACCGCAGAAGGACGGCGAGGACCCGCACTTCGCCTACGGCCAGGACCAGGTCTACCCGGGCGGGCGTTTCGACTACCACCTGCGGCCGTTCGAGGCGGCCGTCGCCGCGGGCGCCACCCAGATGATGCCGTACTACGGCAAGCCGGTCGGCACCCCCTACGAGGAGGTCGCCTTCGGCTTCAACCGTGACGTCGTCACCGGCCTGCTGCGCGAACGGCTCGGCTTCGACGGCATCGTCTGCACCGACTGGGCGATCATCAACGACCATCCGATCATGGGCGAGCCGCACCCCGCCCGGGCCTGGGGCGTGGAACACCTCAGCCCCTCCGAACGCGTCCTGAAGGCGCTGCACGCCGGCGTCGACCAGTTCGGCGGCGAGCACTGCCCCGAACTCGTCGTCGGCCTCGTCCGCTCCGGACAGCTCGCCGAGTCCCGCCTGGACCTGTCGGTGCGCCGGCTGCTCGCCGAGAAGTTCCGCCTCGGCCTGTTCGACGACCGCCGCTACGTCGACCCGGACGCCGCCGAGGCCACCGTCGGCCGCGCCGACTTCCGCGCCGCCGGCGCCGCCGCCCAGCGGCGTTCGGTCACCGTCCTCAAGCCGGGTCCGTTGCCGCTGACCGGCCGGCCCCGGCTGTACGTCGAGGGAGTCGACCCGGCGGCCTGCGCCCCGTACGGCGACGTCGTCGAGGACCCGGCCGGCGCCGACCTGGCCGTGCTGCGCCTGGGCACCCCCTACGAGCCCCGGCCGGGTCTGTTCGAGTCCTTCTTCCACGCGGGCCGGCTGGACTTCCCCGAGGAGCGGCTCAAGGAGATCCTCGCCCTGCTCGACACCGTCCCCACGGTCGTCGCCGTCCACCTGGAGCGGCCCGCCGTCATCCCGGAGATCGCCGACCGCGGCGCCGCGCTGCTCGCCGTCTACGGCGCGTCGGACACCGCCCTGCTCGACGTGGTCTTCGGCCGGGCCCGCCCCGAGGGACGGCTGCCGTTCCAGCTGCCGCGCTCCATGCGGGAGGTGGAGTCGGGCCGGCCCGACGTCCCCCAGGAGAGCGCCGACCCGCTGTTCCCCTTCGGCCACGGGGAACCCGCCCCTGACCGCCCGCAGCGCTGAGCACCTCGCTGCGCGCCCCGCCCGGCGGAGCACGTCCGCCGGCCGTACAGAAAGAAGCACCCATGCCACCGGTCAACCCCCCGACCAGCCCCGCCGAGCAGCTCCAGTGGCTGGTCGACCGCGCCGCGATCAGCGACCTGCTCATCGACTTCGCCCGTGCCCTGGACGACAAGGACTGGGCGGGGTACGCCGCCAACTACGCCGAGGACGGCGTCCTCGCCATCGCCCCGGGCATCTCGCACACCGGCCGGGCGGGCCTGGACGAGTTCGTCGCGGGCAGCCTCGGCCGGTACGCGGGCACCCACCACCTCAGCACCAACCACGCCATCACCGTCGACGGGGACACCGCCACCACCCGCTCCTACCTGGTGGCCGCCCACGTCCTGGACGCCGACGACCCCTTCCGGCACGCCGACGGAGCCGGCTGGTACCTCTGCCGGCTCCGCCGTACCCCGGAGGGCTGGCGGTTCACCCACGTCACCCTGGAGATCCGCTACCTGTCGGGCGAGCCCCTCATCCACTGAGCGCGAAGTCCGCGGCGGCCCACGCCACGACGGTCCGGGTGGACTTCCGCGGCACCCGTCCGGGGACGGCCGCCCGCCCGTCCGAGAGCACCCGCGTCCCGCAGCCCAGCGCGGTGGAGACCGCGTCGGTTGTTCCACGGGGGCCGGGTGGGAGCCGTCCGGCGCGGGGCCGACGTGGTCGACGCACCCGCGGCCACCCGCCGGACCCCGTTCCTCGTCGTGCGTGGACGGCGTCGCGGACAGCAGCAGGCCGGCGGCCCGGCCGCCGGGGCCGGGGCGTCGCGGTAGGTGCCCAGCCGGTCGCACGGGCCGTCGACGGCGAGCCGGCGGCCGGACTCGGACTCGGTGGCGTGCACGCGGTGCGTCCCGTAGGACTCCATCGGCTCGGCCGGACGGGTCACTTCGGCGGCTCGGTCCTGTGGGACGTCATCAGGAGCCCGGCGGCGTCGATGCCCGGGGTGCGGCCGGCGGCGACCGCCAGCCTCTCCGACAGCCGCGGGACCTCGGACACGAGGTCCGCGCCGGTGCCGCCCGGGCCGACTCCGACAGCGGGCGGGCGGGGACCGGGCACCCCGGGCCGGCGCCGGTGCTGGGCGCCGACCGTCCTGCCGGGCCGGCGTCCGGTCCGGCCCGCACCGCGGACGGTCAGATGACGCCCTGGGCCGTCATCGCCTCCGCGACCCGCAGGAACCCCGCGGTGTTGGCGCCGAGCACGTAGTCGTCGCCGTCGCCGCCGTAGGTCTCGGCCGTCTCGCGGCACCGCGCGTGCACCTGCCGCATGGTCTGCGCGAGTGTGCTCTCCGTCCGTTCGAAGCTCCAGGAGTCACGGGCGGCGTTCTGCCGCATCTCCAGAGCGGAGGTCGCCACCCCGCCCGCGTTGGCCGCCTTGCCGGGGCCGAACAGCACCCGGGCGTCGCGGAACACCTCCACCGCCTCCGGTGTGCACGGCATGTTGGCGCCCTCGGCGACGGCCAGCACGCCGTTCTTCACCAGGGCCACGGCGTCCTGCTGACGCAGCTCGTTCTGGGTGGCGCACGGCAGGGCGATGTCGCAGGGCACGTCGAACACCGAACCCCGCGCGGAGAACCGGGCGGTGGGCTTCGCCTCGGCGTAGGCGGCGAGGCGGGCGCGGCGCACCTCCTTCACCTCCTTGAGCAGCGCGAGGTCGATGCCGTCCTCGTCGACGAGGTAGCCGGAGGAGTCCGAGCAGGCGACCACGCGTCCACCCAGGGCGTGCGCCTTCTCGACCGCGTACAGGGCGACGTTCCCCGACCCGGAGACCACCACCCGGCGCCCGTCGAAGTCCTGACCCCGGGTGGCGAGCATCTCCTGGGCGAAGTACACGGTGCCGTAGCCGGTGGCCTCGGTACGGGCCTGCGAACCGCCCCAGCCGACCGGCTTGCCCGTCAGCACACCGCTCTCGTAGCGGTTGGTGATCCGCTTGTACTGGCCGAAGAGGTAACCGATCTCGCGGCCGCCCACGCCGATGTCCCCGGCCGGCACGTCGGTGTGCTCGCCGAGGTGCCGGTACAGCTCGGTCATGAAGGACTGGCAGAACCGCATCACCTCACCCTCGGACCGGCCCTTGGGGTCGAAGTCGGACCCGCCCTTGCCGCCGCCGATCGCCATTCCGGTCAGCGCGTTCTTGAAGATCTGCTCGAAACCCAGGAACTTGACGATGCCGAGGTTCACGCTCGGGTGGAAGCGCAGGCCCCCCTTGTACGGGCCGAGCGCGCTGTTGAACTCCACCCGGAAACCGCGGTTCACCCGTACCGCGCCCTGGTCATCCACCCACGGCACCCGGAACATGAGCTGACGCTCCGGTTCGCACAGCCGCTCCAGCAAGCGGCTCTCCGCGTACTCCGGCCGGGCCCGGAGTACCGGTTCGATCGCGGTCAGGACCTCACGCGCGGCCTGGTGGAACTCCGCCTCCCCCGGGTCGCGCCGGCACAACTCGGCGTAGACGGACTCGATGTGGGCGCTGACGTCCATGGGTGTGCTTTCTCCCTGTGGTTCCCGTAGTTCACAGCCGCTGGGTGGCCCAGCCGATCAGGGCGCCGCGCAGGGCCGCCAGGAGACGGGTGGCCGCCTCCTCCTCGCTGCGCCCGCTCTTGATGAGGTCGAGGATGTCGCGTGGGTCGAACAGCGCGTTCCAGAGATACAGGGCCTCGTCGCCGAGGTCGCCCAGGCCGAGTTCCTCGGTGGTCTGCCGCAGTGGTTCGGCGAGCGCCTCGGCCTGCGGGACGAGGTAGCCGGTGTGCTCCCGCAGCCGCTCCAGGTAACCGCGGTGGGAACGCATCTGGGCCATCGCGCCACCGTGCTCCAGGACCAGGGACACCCAGTACCGGGACACGGCCTCCAGCCTGGCCATGCCCGTCACGGTCCGCTGGGCGCTGAAGTCCCGCAAGTCCTCGCCCACTTGGGCACGGAACGCGTGCAGTACCTCCTCGACGGAGGAGAAGTGGCGGTAGGCCGTCGCGGTGGACACCTCGGCGTGCTTGGCGATCTCGGCCAGGCTGACCGGCTCCGGGGAGTTCTCGAACAGGAGCGCGGCGGCCTTGATGAGGTGCCTGCGGTTGCGCTCGGTGTCACTGCGCATGGGGCGACTTCTCCTCGCGTCGGGGGTGGTGGTCACCGCAAGGCGGCGAAGCCGAGGGCGAGTCGGCGCACGCCCTCGGTGATGGCCTGCGGGCTGGCAGCGTACGACAGGCGCAGGTGTCCCTCACCGCACGCGCCGAACTCACTGCCGGGGCGGACCGCCACGCCGTGCGACCGCAGGGCGGCGACGACCTCCACCGACGGCAGGTCCACGTCGTAGCGCGGGAACTGGTAGAACGCGCCCTCCGGCGAACTGAGCGTCAGGCCGGGGATCCCGGCCAGCGCGTCCCGCATGATGTCGCGCCGCTGGACGTACGCCTCACGCATCCGCCGCACGTCCGCCTCGCAGCTCTCCACCGCGACCAGCGCCGCGTCCTGGATGAAGGTGTTGACCGAGCCGTTGAACGTGTTGTGGATGCGGGCGGCGGCCTGGATCAGCTCGGAGGGGCCCCAGAGGTAGCCCACGCGCCAGCCGGTCATCGCGTAGCTCTTGGAGAAGGTCTGGCAGTACACGGTGCGCTCGCGCAGCCCGTCCAGTGAGACCGCCGAGGTGAAGGGCCGGCCGGTGAAGTCCAGCGCGGAGTACGCCTCGTCGGAGATGACGATGGTGTCGGTGCCGTCGAGCAGCCGGGCGAGCGCCTGGAGTTCCTCGCGGCTGTGCACGATGCCGGTGGGGTTGACGGGGTTGCAGAAGACGAAGAGCCGGGCGCCGGTGAGGGCGTCGGCCAGCCGGTCCAGGTCCCAGTGCAGGTCCGGTCCGAGCGGCACCGGCACGACCACCCCGCCGGCCATGCTGACCAGGTCGGCGTAGAGGGAGTAGGTGGGGTCCGGGACGACGACCCGGTCACCCGGGTTGACGACAGCGAGGATCGAGGCGGCGAGACCGGCGGTGCCGCCCTGGGTGATCAGGACGTCCCCGGCGCTCGCGGGCGCTCCGGCCAGTGCGGTCAGCCGCTCGGCCAGCGCCTCGCGCAGGTCCGCCTCGCCGAGCAGCGGCGAGTAGTGCGTGCGGCCGTCGCGCAGCGCCCGGAAGGCGGCCTCGGTCACCGCCTCGGGGGTGTCGAAGTCGGGTTCGCCCATGGCGAGGGAGACCAGGTCGCCGCGGGACTGCGGCTGCTGGGTGCGGCGGGAGGCGGCGGCGATCCGGGCGACGGCGTCGGCCGCGGTGAAGGCGGGGGTCGGTGCGGTGAGGGTGGGGGGCATCGGAGCTCTCCTGGTGGCGGTCGCGGTGACGGGTGTGCGGGCTTACGGCCGGGCGTCGGCGGGAGCGCCCGCCCAGCGGCTGATCTCCAGGTCGCCGGAGGTGTCGCGCTGCCGGGTGGGGGCGACGACCATCTCCTGGAGCACGACCCGCTGGGGCAGGGTGACGGCGAGCCGGATCGCCTCGGCCACGTCCACCGGCTGCACCATGTTCAGCCGCTCCTCGGCGGCCGGCGGCCGGGCCCGGTTGTCGAGGATCGGGGTGTCCGCCTCGCCGGGCAGCACGGTGATCGCGCGCAGCCCCTGGTTGCGGAAGGTGTTGTGCAGGAACGTCATGAAGTTGCGGACGCCGGCCTTGGCCGCGCCGTAGGCCGCGCCGCCCAGCAGGTTGGGGTTGACGGCGGCGAGCGAGGAGACGGTCACGATGGTGCCGGTGCCGCGGCCGAGCATGTCCGGCAGCACGGCCTGGGTGAGCTGGAAGACGGCCGTGAGGTTGACGTCGAGCACCTGGCGCCACTCCTCGTGCGGCAGCCACTGCGGGTTGAGCACCGAGGAGGAGCTGCCCGCGTTGTTCACCAGGATGTCGACGGGCCCGAACTCGGCCCGGGTGCGCTCCAGTACGCGGTCGACGTCCTCGGCGCGGGTGATGTCGGCGGCGAGGGCCAGGGCCGTGCCGCCCTCGTCGCGGACGGCGTCCGCGACCTCGTCGAGGGCCTGCTGCCGGCGGCCCAGCAGGACCACGCGGATGCCGTCCCGGGCCAGCAGCCGTGCGGTCTCCAGGCCCATTCCGCTGCCTGCTCCCGTGATGAGCGCGGTCTTGGCCGACGTCGTCACCGGGCCACCTCCTTGATCGGTTCGAGCATGGTGAAGTGATATTCGATGTTCAATTGAGAATATCTTCTCGGTTCATGTGCGACAAGGGCACGGGGAAACCGAGCGCGGCGAACGCCTCGGCGACCGCGTCGCGCAGGGTCCGCACCTCGGCCGCACGCCGCGCGGACCGGCGCAGACAGGTCTCCCGGTCGGTCCAGCGGAAGCGCAGCCGGCGTCCCGGTCCCGCCTGTCCGAGCAGGGGCAGGCAGGCCCGCGAGGCGATGCCGACGATCGGGTAACCCGCCGTCAGGCTCCGGTAGCGGCCGAGCACGATGAGTTCGTCCGCGTGCGGGATCTGCAGCGCTCCGACCGGTACCCCGTGCGAGACGATCTCGGTGTCGCCGTCCGGGTGCAGCACCGGACCGTCGAGCCGGAGCCCCACGTGGTCGGAGCGGGGGGTGACGGTGTACACCGAGTCCTCGATCAGCTCCCGGACACCGGGGATGTTGTCGCTGCCGCTGGTCGCGACGGTGTCGACCGTCCAGGTGTCCTCGTCGAACCGCGGGACGGGCACGGGCAGCCGGAACAGCGACGCCGCGAAGGGCTGACGCGAGAAGCCCCGGAACTCCGTCGCCAGCAGCACCCGGTCACCCCGGTTCACGGTCTGCCCGAACCCCATCCGGGCGTCCGGCGCGGCGCTGCCCAGCAGCCGTTTCGCGGCCAGCGTGCCGTTGACCGCCAGGTAGGAGCGCATGCCGCGGCCGGTGTCCGGGCGGACCCGGACCTCCTGCCCGGCCGGCACCACCAGGGGGGTCCAGGCGCCCGCCGGCGCCCCCGCCACGGTCACCTCGGCGGGGGCGCCGGTCACCGCCAGGAGTACGTCGGCGTCCGGCACCAGGGCCAGTTCGCCGCCGAGGCTCTCCAGCAGCGTCGCGTGCGCGGGGTTGCCCGCCAGCAGGTTGGCGACGACCGCCGCGTGCTGGTCGGCCGCACCGCCGGTGGGCACGCCGAGCTGCTCGGACCCGGACCGTCCGAGGTCCTGGAACGTCGTGACCCAGCCGGTGCGGGTGATGTCGAGTCCCACGGTCGTCATGCGCGTTCCTCCACCGGCAGCAGGAAACCGGCGTCCAGACCGTCCGCTTCGGCCCGGGTCACCGGGCGGAAGCGCACGACGTCACCGGGGGCGAACGAGACGGGTCGTGGACGGGTGATGTCGACGATGGTGTACGGGGTGCGGCCGATCACCCGCCATCCGGTGGGCCCGGGGAACGGTTGGATGATGGCGTTGGTGCCCGCGATCATGACCGACCCGGGGACCACGTCGGTGCGCGGTTCGGCCCGCCGGCGCACCGGCCGGGGCACCTTCAGCCCGTCCATCATGGGCGCCATCGCCGCGCCCAGCAGGGAGATGGTGAACGTGGAGTCGGCGACGGCCTCGGCGACCCCGGCGGGGGAGAGGTCCAGTTCCCCGGCCACCGACGCCAGGTCGGGGCCCGCCTCGTCGTCGAAGACGACCGGGATCTCGAAGGTGCGGGTCTGCCGCGCGCCGCCCGCGCCCGCGGTGGGCGCGGGCGCCCACCGCGCGACCAGGCGGGCGGCGTACTCCACGTGCGGGAGGTCCGTCCGCAACGGGTCGAACTCGACGAGCAGCGACTCCAGACCGGAGACGACATCCAGGACGCCGGGCGGCCGGTGGGCCAGGAAACGGTCCCGGAAGGCGACGATCGCGGCCCTGCGGGTCGCCTGCTCGGGGTGGGGGATGGTCACCATGACCGCCGAGTCCCCGAAGGGCTCGACGGTGAGGGCGCCGTACGGTGCTGTGGTCATCGCCTGGTCCGCCCGGCCTCAGACGGCCGGCGCGGCCTCCGTCTTCCCGGCCTTCGCCTTCTCCGCCAGCACGTCCCGCAGACCGGTGACCCGGATGCCCTCGGCGTCCAGTGCGGCGCGCAGCGCGGTGCCGTTCTCCAGCACCGTGGGGTGGTCGCCGTGCAGCAGCAGGATGTCGGCGTCGTGCCCGAGCGGGACCACGTTGCCGTCGACGGAGCGGACCGTGCCCTCGCGCACGACCTGCCTGGCGCGCTCACCGATCAGCTGCGGGTCGTGGATCAGGCCGCCCTCGTGCGAGCGCGGCACCGGCATGCCGTCGTCGCCGTAGCCGCGGTCGGCCAGGAAGACGTAGCCGACCTCCAGGCCGCGCTTGCGGGACTCCTCGGCGAGCAGGCCGCGCTGGCAGATGACGATGTAGTCCTTGTTGTACGCGGCGATGGCGTCGGTGATGGCGCGGGCGTGCTTGGCGTCGGTCTGCGCGATCGAGCCCATCCGCCCGTGCGGTGCGACGTGGCTGATGGTGCCGCCGTGCACCCGGGCGAAACCGTCGAGCGCGCCGAGCTGGTAGAGCACGTCGGTGCGGATCTCCTCCTCGGTGGCCTCGATCAGCCGGCGGCCGAAGCCCACCAGGTCGGGGTAGCCCGGGTGGGCGCCCAGCTCGATGCCGCGCTCGACGCACTGGGCGACGGTGCGGTCCATGATGCGCGGGTCCCCGGCGTGGAAGCCGCAGGCGATGTTGGAGGAGGTGACGAGGCCGAGCAGGGCCTCGTCGTCGCCGATGGTGTAGTTGCCGAAGCTCTCGCCGAGGTCGGCGACGACGGCTACGGAGTTGATGCCCATGTGATTCTCCTGGTGCGCGTTCTGCGGGTTCTGCGGGTTCTGCGGGTTCACGGTCCGGCGTGGGGCCGGGAGCGGGAGCTCGCCCGGAGGAGGGCCGCGGGCGGGACGAGGGCGACGGGATACTCGCCCCGCTCGATGGCCCGCTCGACGTATTCGGTGACGGCCCAGTTGGTGCGGACCGTGTCCACCGCCCGCGGCCGGCGCGGCGGGTGTCCCTCGGGGCCGGGTGCGCGGACACGTCCCATGGTGTCTCCCTTCTGTGGACGGCGGTTCAGCGGGCGGCGAGCGGCCGGCCTTTGGTCTCGGTGACGAAGACCAGGCTGACCAGGGTGATGAGGGCGGTGAGGATGGCGGCGAACGCGGGCACCAGCTGGGACCCGGTCGACTCGATCAGTTCGGTCATCACCAGCGGGGCGCTGCCGCCGAAGATGATGGTCGAGAGGGAGAAGCCGATGCTGTAGGCGGAGTAGCGCACCGTGGTCGGGAACATCTCGGCGAGCACCGTGTGGATGACCGCCGCGTGGCCGGAGAAGGCCACGGCCAGCACGACGGTGCCGACGCAGGCGAGCCCGATCCGGCCCGTGGTGATGAGACTGAACATCGGGTACGAGACGAGGGCCATCGCGATCGCGGAGCCGGCCAGCACGGGCTTGCGGCCGATCCGGTCCGACAGACGGGCCATCAGCGGGATGCAGACGGCGACGGCGACCAGGCTGACCGCGGTGACCAGCAGTGCCCGCAGCATCGAGAAGTTGTTCTCGCCGAGCGAGGTCTTCAGGTAGGTCGGCATGTAGACGAACAGCAGGTAGTAGCCGGGGCCGTTGAGGGCGGGCAGGAAGACGGTCAGCGCGATCGCCTTGCGGTGCCGGGACGAGCCGAGCGCCTCGCGCAGCGGGTTGCGCGCGACGGTGTTCTGCTCGCGCAGCGCCTCGAAGTGCGGGGTCTCCTCCAGCCGGCGGCGGATGTAGAAGCCGACGTAGCCGAGCGGGACGGCGAGCAGGAACGGCACCCGCCAGGCCCAGGAGGCCATCGCGTCGTCGCCGAGCACCGTGATGAGCAGGGCGGACAGCACGCTGCCGACCATGAGGGCGACGAACGATCCGACCGCGATGAAGCTCATCATGTAGTTGCGGCGGTGGTCCGGCGCGTACTCGCCGACGAAGGACATCGCACCGGCCACCTCGCCGCCAGCGGAGAAGCCCTGGAGCACCCGCAGCAGCACCAGCAGAACAGGGGCGGCGACACCGATGACACCGGCGGACGGGATCAGGCCGATGGCCGCGGTGGAGGCCGAGATGAGGATGAGCAGGGCGGCGAGCAGGCTCTTGCGGCCGATCCGGTCCCCGATGTAGCCGCAGATGACACTGCCGAAGGGCCGCGCGACGAAGCTGACGAGGAAGCCGACGTTGGTGAGGAACAGGCTGCCCGCGTCCGCCTCGCCCATGATCGTGAGGGCGAGGTAGGTGACCAGCAGGCCGTAGATGCCGTAGTCGTACCACTCGACGAAGGAACCGATGGCCCCCGCGACGGTGGCCTTGCGGACGACCTTGTCGTGGGGGGAGACGACGTCGACGGCCGCGGCGTCGGTGGCGTCCGACGCTGCTTCGTGACGATCTGGGGTGGTGCCGAGCCGATCTGACGTTGTCATACGCGTTCACTTTCGGTGTCGCGGACCCGGGTGAGGTGTCCTGACGGCGTCGGGATACGCCTGTTCGCCCCGGTGCGGCGGGGGACGGAGGGGAGATCCCGGGAGAGGGAGTGACGTGTCCGAGGGCTACCGGCGTGCCTGTCGAAGCGCCGGGCCCGAGGTGCGACTTGAGTTGCGAATGAGAATAGGTTCGCATTCTCGCGCCGGTCAAGGAATCGTGTTGCCTCGAAGTTAACCTTCCGCTTCGGTTGTGATTCCCCGTCCGAAACGCGGATCGGGAGGCGGTCCGCCCGCAGCTCACCCTTGTGCTGAGCCGTCGATGGATGCAGACTGACCCAGGCGAAACGCGAAAGTTTTCGCACTTCCCGGACGGGCAAGTGACGCCCCACGCCCGCTGCCCGCGCGGTGCCGCGCGGCCACGGTCTCTTCCGTCACCACCACGATCCCCCTCCCGCAAGGAGTTGCCGATGACCGAGGACAACGTGCGCGTCCAGCCCGAGTGGAACCGCGTCGACCAGAAACTGCTGGACCGGTTCCGGGCCCACTCGGTGGCCAACCTCGGCGACGCCCTGGACCGGCTGAACATCGTCGACGGCGGCATCGTGCCCGTCTGGACCGGCGCCAAGGCCGTCGGCACGGCGCTGCCGGTGCTCTCCGTGGCGGGCGACAACAAAGCCGTGATCGCCGCGCTGGAACACATCCGCCCCGGCGACCTGCTGGTCATCAACGCCTTCGGCCACGACGGCCGGGCCATCATGGGCGACAACCTCGCCCAGCGCTTCGCCGTCCACGGCGCGACCGGCGCGGTCGTGGACGGCTACGTCCGCGACGCCGCCATCATCGAGGAGCTCGCCTTCCCGGTCTTCGCCCGCGGCCTCACCCCCGCCGGCCCCTTCAAGAACGGCCCCGGCACCATCGGCGAAGCGGTCGCCGTCGGCGGTGTCGTGGTCCACCCCGGCGACATCGTCGCCGCCGACGGCGACGGGGTCATCGTCATCCCGCCGCACCGGGCCGAGGAAGCGCTCGAAGCGGTCGAGGCCATCGTCGCCCGGGAGGCCGCCCTGGACGCCGAGGTCGAGGCCCTGCGCGCCGAGGCCGCCCGGTGACCGCCGCGCCCGAGCCGCCGGCCCGCCTCAGGGTCGCGGTCACCGCCCCGCTGTCCGAGGAGAACCGCGCCCGCGTCAAGGAGCTGGAACCGCGCGTCGACCTCGTCGTCGACCCCTCGCTGCTGCCCCCGATGCGCTGGCCCGCGGACTTCGCCGGCGACCCCGACTGGCGCCGCACCCCCGAGCAGCAGCGCGCCTTCGAGGCAGCGATCGACTCCGCCGACGCGCTGTACGGCATACCCGACGTCGACCCCGCCGCCCTGGCCCGCGCCGTACGGGCCAACCCGAAGCTGCGCTGGGTGCACACCATGGCCGCCGGCGGCGGCGGCCAGGTCAAGGCCGCCGGACTCGACGCCGGCGAACTGGACCGGGTCGCCTTCACCACCTCCGCCGGCGTGCACGGCCGTCCGCTGGCCGAGTTCGCCGTCTTCGGCGTGCTCGCGGGCGCCAAGCACCTGCCCCGGCTCCAGCGCCAGCAGCGGGCCCGGCAGTGGACCGGCCGCTGGACGATGGGCCAGGTGAGCCGGCAGACCGTGCTCGTGCTGGGCCTCGGCGGGATCGGCCGCTGTGTCGCGGCGTCGCTGCACGCGCTGGGCGCCACCGTCGTCGGCACCAGCCGCCGGGAGGTCACCGTGCCCGGGGTCTCCCGCGTCGTCCACCCCGGCCGGATCACCGAACTGGCCCCCGAGGTGGACGCCGTCGTCAACACCCTGCCCGGCACCGACGCCACCCACCACCTGCTCGGCAAGGAGTTCTTCGACGCGCTCCAGCCGGGTGCCACGGTCGTCAACGTCGGCCGGGGCACCGTGGTCGACGAGACCGCACTGGTCGCCGCGCTCGACTCCGGCCGGGTCGGCTTCGCCGCCCTGGACGTCTTCGAGACCGAACCGCTGCCCGCGCACAGCCCGCTCTGGGACGACGGCCGGGTACTGGTGAGCCCGCACACCGCGGCACTCGACGCGGCCGAGGACCGGCTCATCGCCGAGCTCTTCGCGGCCAACGCCACCCGCCTGCTCGACGGGCAGCCACTCCTCAACCGCGTCAACACGGTCGAGTTCTACTGAGCCCCGCCCCGCCCCACCGCAGCACGCAACGACCGAACGACCAGGAAGACCATCACGCATGACCTCCCCCTTCGATCTGACCGGCACTGTGGCCCTGGTCACCGGATCGAGCCGCGGCATCGGACTGGGCATCGCCGCCGGGCTCGCCGAGGCCGGCGCCACCCTCGTACTCAACGGGGTCGACCCGGTCCGCCTGGAGACCGCCCGCGCCGCGCTCGCCGACCGGTTCGGCAAGGACCGCGTGGCGGCCCGCGCCTTCGACATCACCGACGAGGACGCCGTCGCCGCGGCCCTCGACTCGGCCGAATCCGAAGTCGGCCCGCTGGACGTCCTGGTCAACAACGCCGGCGTCCAGCACCGCGAACCCCTCCTCGACGTCAGCCTGGACAACTGGCAGCGGGTGCTCGACACCAACCTCACCGGCGCCTTCGTCACGGGCCGGCAGGCCGCCCGCCGGATGCTGCCGCGCCACGCCGGCAAGATCATCAACATCTGCTCGGTCCAGACCGACCTCGCCCGCCCCACCATCGGCCCCTACACCGCGGCCAAGGGCGCCCTGCGCAACCTGACCCGGGCCATGACGGCGGAATGGGCCGGCCAGGGCCTGCAGATCAACGGCATAGCCCCCGGCTACATCCACACCGAGATGACCCAGAACCTCGTCGACGACGAACAGTTCAACTCCTGGATCCTCGGCCGCACCCCGGCCCGGCGCTGGGGCACGGTGGCCGACGTCGTCGGCCCCGCCGTCTTCCTCGCCTCCAGGGCCTCCGACTACGTCAACGGCCAGGTCGTCTTCGTCGACGGCGGCATGACGGCCGTCGTCTGAGAAGGGAACCGCCCATGTCCACCCAGTCCCCGCGCACCACCACCGCGGTCGTCGCGCACGGCGCCGGCGACGTCCGGGTCGAGGAGGTCGCCCTGCGCGCCCCCGAGCCGCACGAGGCCGTCGTCACCGTCGCCTACGGCGGAATCTGCGGTTCCGACCTGCACTACTGGAAACACGGCGCGGTCGGCGAGTCGGTGCTGCGGGCCCCGATGGTCCTCGGCCACGAGGTCGTCGGCACCGTGCTGCGGGCGGCGTCCGACGGCAGCGGCCCGGCCGCCGGCACCCGGGTCGCGGTCCACCCCGCGCGGCACGAACCCACCGACGTCCGCTTCCCCGAGGACCGGCCCAACCTCTCGCCGGGCGTGCGCTACCTCGGCTCCGCCGCCCGCTTCCCGCACACCGAGGGGGCCTTCGCCCGCGAGGTCGTGCTGCCCGCGGCCATGCTTCGCACCCTCCCCGGCCACGTCGACCTGCGCGTCGCCGCCCTCGCCGAACCGGCCGCCGTCGCCTGGCACGCCGTCTCCCGCGCGGGCGACGTCCGCGGCAAGCGGGTCCTCGTCGTCGGCAGCGGCCCCATCGGTGCCCTCGCCGTCGCGGTCGCCCACCGCGCCGGAGCCGCCGAGATCGTGGCCGTCGACCTGCACGACACACCCCGCCGGATCGCCACCGAGGTGGGCGCCGCACGCACCCTGCACGCGGGCGACACCGGGGCCGTCGCCGCCGTCGACGCCGACGTGGTGATCGAGTCCTCCGGCAACCACCGGGGCCTGGCCTCCGCGCTGCGCGGCGCCACCCGGGGCGGCACGGTGGTCATGGTGGGGCTGCTGCCCCAGGGCGACCAGCCGGTGCAGATCGCCCACGCCATCTCCCGGGAGCTGCACCTGACCGGCTCCTTCCGCTTCAACGACGAGATCGACGACGTGATCGCGGCCCTCGGTGAGGGCTCCCTCGCCGTCGCGCCGGTCGTCACCCACTGCTTCTCCGCCGCCGACGCCCTGGAGGCGTTCGCCGTCGCCGCCGACGCCTCGGTCTCCGGCAAGGTCCTCCTCGCCTTCTGACCCGCCCGCCGCCCCGCACGCGACCGTCCCCACCGAAACGGAAGAACCACACATGACCACCCGCGCAACGGCCAACATCGGTGTCATCGGACTGGCGGTGATGGGCGCCAACCTGGCCCGCAACCTCGCCTCCCGCGAGGGCAACACCGTCGCCGTGTACAACCGCACCCACGCCCGCACCGCCGAACTCGTCGCCGCCCACCCCGAGGCCGGGTTCGTCGCCGCCGAGTCCATCGACGACTTCGTGGCGTCGCTGGCCCGGCCGCGTACCGCGATCATCATGGTCCAGGCCGGCGCGGGCACGGACGCGGTGATCGACCAGCTCGTCGACCGGTTCGAACCCGGTGACATCATCGTGGACGGCGGCAACGCCAACTTCCAGGACACCATCGCCCGGGAGAAGCGGATCGCCCCCACCGGCATCCACTTCGCCGGAGTCGGCATCTCCGGCGGCGAGGAAGGCGCCCTCAAGGGTCCGTCGATCATGCCCGGCGGCTCGGCGGAGTCCTACGAGACCCTCGGCCCGGTCCTCGCCTCGATCGCCGCGGTCGCCGAGGGCGAGCCCTGTGTCACGCACGTGGGCACCGACGGCGCCGGCCACTTCGTCAAGATGATCCACAACGGCATCGAGTACGCCGACATGCAGCTCATCGGCGAGGCGTACGACCTGCTGCGCACGGTCGGCGGCCTGGAGCCGCACGCCATCGCCGACGTCTTCGCCGAGTGGAACAAGGGCCCCCTGGAGTCCTACCTGATCGAGATCACCGCGGAGATCCTGCGGCAGGTCGACTCCGCCACCGGGAAGCCCTTCGTCGACATCGTCCTCGACCAGGCCGGCTCCAAGGGCACCGGCGTGTGGACCGTGCAGAACGCCCTCGACCTCGGGGTCCCGGTGGGCGGCATCGCGGAGGCCGTCTTCGCCCGCGCCGTCTCCTCCAAGCCGGACCAGCGCACGGCCGTAGGCCGGCTCGGTATCGCCCGCCCCGCGCCCCAGGAGGCCGGCCCCGGCTTCGCCGAGGACATCGCCAAGGCGCTCTACGCCTCCAAGGTCGTCGCCTACGCGCAGGGCTTCGACGCGATCACCGTCGGCGCCGCCAAGTACGACTGGGACATCCGCAAGGACCGCGTGGCCAGGATCTGGCGGGGCGGCTGCATCATCCGCGCGCGCTTCCTCGACCGGATCGCCGAGGCGTACACCGACAACCCCGACATCACCACCCTGCTGGAGGCCCCGTACTTCGCGCGGGCGATCAGCGAGGGCCAGGACGCCTGGCGCCGCATCGTCGCCCTCGCCGTCCGCTCCGGCATCCCGGTGCCCGGGTTCAGCTCCGCGCTGAGCTACTACGACTCCCTCGCCGCGGCCCGCCTCCCCGCCGCGCTGGTCCAGGGCCAACGCGACTATTTCGGCGCCCACACCTACCGGCGCACCGACCAGGAGGGAACGTTCCACACCCTCTGGGCCGGTGACCGCACCGAGGTCCGGACGGAGACCGGCTCGCACTGACCACCGGCGACCGTCCGTGCTCTTCAGGGCGCGGACGGCCGCCGGCCGGCCGGACGGGGAGCACCACGTCTTCGTCTCGGCCGCAGATTGCGCCACGCGAACCACCGACTGCCGGCACGGTCGCGATCTCATCTCACCAACCGGGTGTCGCCCGAAGCGGAAATCGCCCAGGGAACGTCGGCGCCGGACCCGGCTGACGGACTCCCTCCGCCGGGGCACGGCAGTATCGGGCCTGGGGTACGGGCTCCGTATCTGCCGATCCGGCCGCGGTAGTGGCACCAGGGTGGCCAGCTCGCTCACGCACGTCCAGGCCCGGTGACGGTCGACCGACTTGACCAGTTGGCGGACGGTCGTGAGCAGGGCGCAACCGGGTGTGGCATGCAGCGGTCGCTGTAGGAGGGCCGTAGCGAGTGATGCGCGGGCGGCGAGCGCGGCAATAACGCAGTACTGGTCCGTATGACGCTCGTTTGACGCTCCGAGGGGTCACATGCAGGACGGTGAGTCGGGAAACAGGCTTTGAGCAGGGCTTTTCTGGGATCCGCTCAGATCGACATCTTTCCGATGACGTCGCATGTTGAGTGCGTGGCGATTCTCGAGCCTGCGGGAAAGGGTGCCTGACCTGCGGTTTTGTTGCTCTGGTGGGTTGCTCGACCTGTTTCCCTCTGTGTAGCGGGTTCGAGCGGACGGATCACTCTCGTACCTCGCTGACCTGCGGATTCGTGAGCGAGGTGCTTGCATCGGTGACGCCTTCAGCGGGTCGTTCGGAGATTCGTGACGCTCGGATGACGCTCGAAGTGGAAGTCTTTGCTGCGCCGCCGCAGGTGATGCGAGTGACCGTTCGGCCCCACTTTCCTTGGAGGCCGAGAACGCGGCCCGACCGCACCAATTTGATACCGGTCAGGTATCATCTCTGTATGGCGATGACTCTCCGGCTCCCCGACGACCTTGACGCGAAGCTCACCGAGCGGGCCCGCCGGGAGGGTCGTAGCAAGCAGGAACTTGCCATCGAGGCCATCCGTGACGCGCAGAACAGGGCCGAACTGAAGGTCGATGACGTCTTGGCCGAGCTCATGGACAGCGATGCGGAGATCCTGGACTACCTGAAGTGACCGGCGTCCGCTACGTCCAGATCGACGAGATCCTGGTCATCGCCCGTGCGGTCAACGGGACCGACCACAGTGTGCGTGACCTGGGCCTTCTGGTGTCGGCGATCGAGCGGCCCCGGACGAACGTGTTCAGGGCCGAGTTGTATCCCACGCTGCACGAGAAGGCTGCGGCACTGCTGCACTCCGTCGCCCGCAATCACGCGCTGATCGACGGCAACAAGCGCACCGCCTGGCTCGCCATGCGTGTCTTCCTGCGCTTCAACGGCGTCAGCGCCAGTACTGTCCCGCCGCCCGTCCCCGTTGCCGGCCCGTTCGTCGAGGACGTCGCGCAGGACAACATCGATGTACCGGCCATCGCCAAGCGCCTCTCGATCTGGTTCCCCCTTTCCTGACGTTCGGCATCGTGTGGTGCGGGACCAAAAGAGGTCTGGAAAGCGATGCCGGCTCCACGCGTTCCGCTTTTCTTGGATCAGTGAGCGTTTGCCATCTTGATCAGTTGGCGAGTTCGAGGGTGACGACGGCTCGGGTGACGGCGGTGATCCGGGTGGTGCTGCAGCGGAGCTTGCGCAGGATCCGCCAGCCCTTGAGGGTGGCCATGGCGCGTTCGCCGAGGCTGCGGATCTTGGCATGGTCCCGGTTGTGACGCCGGCGCCGGCCGCGCAGGCTCCTGCCGCGGAGCGGGAGGCGGATGGCGGGGCCTGTACCCTGGTACGCCTTGTCGGCCCAGCACTTGATGTTGTCGGCGGTCGGAGCGGCCGGGATGTCGTGGGTCCGGGCCGCGGTCAGGTCGTGGGTGGCTCCCGGCAGTGCGTCCGAGGCTCAGATCAGGCGTCCGGCCGGGTCGGCGAGGACCTGCAGGTTCATGCCGTGATGCTTTTTCTTTCCCGAGTGGTACGGGCGGTCGGCGGCGATGCGGTCGATGGGCAGGAGCGTGCTGTCGAGGATCACGTAAGCCTTCCGGGGGCCGTGTCCATGGCCTGCTCCAGCGTCGGAGCCGACGCGGCCAGGAGGTTGACGGCCTCGCGGATGTAGCGGTGGTCCGTCGCGATTCCGATGCGGAAACCCGCGGCCAGGCGGGCAGGGGGGCCGCCCCGGGCCGGAGGCTGGGGGAGTGTCATCGCAGCGCAGGTGCGCGAGGACGAGCAGGGCCTGCCGGCCGCAGGTGAGGCGGCGCCAGCGGGAGCCGATCCGGCGCCGGTGCCCCGCGAGCAGACCGGCGAGACGCTGCAGGGTCTATGCTGCGCCCAAGTCACAGGCTCGTGCAGCGACGCCGGGGTGGATGTACGCGTCACTCAGAATGGCGTAGCACAGCGTCCAGTCCCTCTGCGCGTGGTAGCAGCCGTAGAAGTGGTCGATGTCGTAGGAGTAGCCCTGGCTTTGCAAGTAGTCCAGGCAGGCGTCGGTGTCGGCTTGGGCTGCGGGGGCAGCGAAGAAGACGCCTGAGACAGCCAGGGTGACTCCCCCGAGCGTGGTGGCGATTTTACGGATGACGTTCATGGGAAGACCTCCACATGTTGCCCCGTATAGGGGCCGTGTTGTACTACGGCATGCATGCCTTGGCCAGGGACGAGCGAATCGTTGCCGTATGGGGCGTGCGGGAGCACGTCACAGCGCAGCGGCGCTGTGACGGCACGCTCTCTGGTGGCGGATGCTGGCGCGTGCCGGACTGTTTCAGCTTTACCCGCCCGTCGTCGTGCACCTCGATGGACGCCTTCGCCGTCGGCTCCGCCTCTTCCAGACGCTCGGCGAATTGCCATCCGGCGTCCAGGCCCCGCACCGGCGCCGCCAGGTGTCCGGTGACAGCCTGTCCAGGCTCAGCCCGGCCGGTACTCCTCCTCCACCGCCGCAGTCTCATCCTGCCCGTCAGCGGCTGTCCTGGCCGTACACGCCAGCTTCTGCCTCCTTGGTCAGGATCGGGCTCACATAGAGCATGGTCGTTGCGTCGACCGCGCGCACCTGCGTGAGGTGTACGCGCGCCGTAACGATCGCCCGTGCAAGTGATCGCAGCAAACCCGGCGAGAAGGACTACCGGTACCGCGTTCGCCACCGCCACGCAGAGACCGCCCGCGAGCATGCCCCGGCAACCCGTTCGAGCCAACTGGGCTGCGGCCATGCGCCCGTTATCGCGCGTCAGTTCAATGCTCGATGACCGGTTACGCTGCTCCGAGGTCACAGGCTCGTTCCGCATGGAGGAAGTACACGTCACCGTTCCATTCCAGCTGGAAGTAGCACTGTGACCATTCCCCCTCCTCTGCGTAGTAACATGCACCGATTCGAACGTGATTGAGGGAATAGCCCTGGCTTTGCAGGTAGTCCAAGCAGTCGCGGGCGTCCGCTCGGGCAGCGGGGGCGGTGAGGAAGACACTCGAGGCGGCCAGGGTGAGGCTTCCGAGCGTGGCGGCGACCTTGCGGGTGAAGTTCATGGGGGCTCTCCACGTGGCATCCGTACCGAAGTTGTTTTGCTTTACGGACATGTATGCCTTGGCGCATGACAAGCAAATCCCGGCCGTGGGGGCGTGCGGAAGCACAGCATGGTGCGGCGCTTGTGGCATCACGCCACTCGCATCGCGATAAGCGGTTCGCGTGATCGCGGTGGAGGTCCTGCTGCTGTTCAGTCCTTTCTTGCACTCGTCGTTCGTCGTCGTCCTGGACGGTTCCGGCGCGGTCGCCGAGAAATTTGCCGCTGCCTGCACCGAGAGCGCTCGTACTCTTGATGGTGCTGTTCACAGCTACCTGCGGTGCCGAAGCATCCGCGTGGTCACCCCGCAGCCGTCCGATCACTGCGGCTCCCGCCTGCGGCGAGGTCGGCTCGGTCGCTGTTCGCCCGGCTTCGACAGCGAGGCGTACAAGCAGCGGTTTCCACTGCCTGGCGCACCTCCTGCCGGCATTGGCAACTCATTCGACGCCCACCGTGGCGCCGACGTCTACAAGTCTCTTCTGGCATTCCTCCGCGGGGACCTGGGGATGCCTTCTTTGGTTGTCTTTGGAAGGCTTTCAGTCAATTTTCTGGCTTCTTCCAGGCCCAGTCCCGTGAGCTCCCGGACGGCCTTGACGGCCGCAGTCTCATCACTTCCAGCCGACTCCAGGATCACCGCTGATTCGTCCTGCTCATCAAGGGGTTTCTCAATCACTGACCCCTCCATCTCATTGCTGTACCGACAGCCGCAGAACCCCACCTGAGCGGAGCCGCGAGAGACGCCCATGAGGGTTCGTGGCCCCCTCTGCCAAGGCAGCCGCACGGCCAGCCGGGGATGCCCCTTCCCAGCCAAGTGGGTGCTCCGCCCATCAGCATGCGGGAGTACACCACCCGAGGGATCAAGCGTGTTGCTGCCGCTACGGTGCTGGGCGATTCAGCTTGCCGCCTCCTGGGTCGCCTGCGGCCACACTTCCCCCGTCGCTCCCCGGTTCCGGGCGGGGGTGTGGGCGGGCTGCGGTCGGCGGTGCGACTGCGGGCGACGCCGTAAGCAAACGCGACAGCCGCGCCGCACCATCGTCGCGGTTGAAGGCAATCAGGAGGCTGCCGCGGACGATGTGGTTCACGTCTTTTCGCCGACGGAGAACGGGGCCCGTGGTGACCAGGCCCCGGGTGGTGGATGTTCCTCGCGAGCGCCGTGACTCTCCGTACGGAGGGGGTCCTTGGTGGCGCACCGGTTCACGAGCGGCTCTCGACCGACCAGCAGCCCACCGCCACCGGCAGAACCCTGCCCTCACAACTATGCCATCGGGGCCCCGGTCGTTTCGCGGAGAAACGGAAGTCCCGCTGCTCGCTTGAGGCTCCTCCCGGTTCTCATCACATTCCTACACCCACCGACGAACGGGAACCGGCCGAATCGACACCCGGCACAGCACTTTTCCGGTTTTCCTCCCCTCGCGCGCGGCCGGGGCACGGTTGGATGTCCGCATGACCTCCGCCGAGCACGCGCGGCTGATGCGCGCCAACCAGGCGAACTGGGATGCCCGCACTCCGGTCCACGTCGCCAGTCGGTTCTACGGCCTGGACGAGGACCTGGATCCGGAGCGCTGGTTCGCCGCGTTCGAGTGGGAGGACCTCGGCGAGTTGTCCGGCCGGGACGTGCTGCACCTGCAGTGCCACCTTGGCACGGAGACGCTCGCCTTCGCCCGGCGTGGAGCCCGGACGGTCGGCCTGGACTTCTCGGCGGCGTCCGTGACGGCCGCGCGGGACCTCGCCGCGAAGTCGGGCCTCGACGTCGCCTATGTCCAGGCCAACGTGTACGACGCCGTGGCGGCACTTGAGGGCCGGCGGTTCGACGTCGTCTACACGGGCAAGGGCGCCCTGTGCTATCTGCCCGACCTCGACCGGTGGGCGGATGTCGTGGCCAGGCTCCTGCGGCCGGGCGGGCGGTTGTACGTCGTGGAGTTCCACCCGCTGCTCAACTCGCTCGGCCCGAAACCGGGTCCGGGTGAGGGACCGGAGCTGCTGCTGCGCCACGACTACCTGGGGGGCTCCGGTCCGGTGCACCGGGATGCCACCTACACCTACACCGACGGTCCGGCCGTCGAGGGAGCCACGGACAGTTACGAGTGGATGCACGGGGTGGGAGAGGTCGTGAACGCGTTGACGGATGCGGGAATGGGTGTCAGGCGATTGCGGGAGAGCGACGAGCTTCCCTGGCCGCGCTGGCCGCGGATGGCCCGTACGGGCTCTGGCTGGTGGCGGCTGTCCGAGCCGCGGATTCCCCTTTTGTACGGCCTGCTGGCCGTTCGTTAGAAGTCTTTCCCCCGGCGGTGATACAGCGCGAGCAGCACGCGCGTGCTTGCCCCACGTGCCGGGGCACCGGTGCCAGTTTCTTCTCCGTCGACTGATCGGCCCGTCACTTTCCGATCCGCGCGTCAGCTTCCCCGCACCACCTCGTGAGCAGGGTTTCCCCTGTCGTACCGCCCGAGGCGCTGTTCCCGCCGCCCGGTGGTGCGCTCCAGCCCTTTCCGCACCGCTTCTCTCTCCTTCCCACCCGCTTGTCCCTCCCTGTCGTCCGTGAAAGGACAGGCCGCCGGGCAGGCTCGCCGGGCGTCCGCTGAGCGGGTCGCCGCCGAATCGTACCGGCACCTACGGGGTACGTTGCAGCCCGCAGGCATGGCAGGCCGAGCAGGACGGCTCTTGGGCACCGACGACAACCGGACAGGTCTCGCGGATGGCCAAGGGGAATCGAGCACCGGTGGCACAAGGCGTTGGTCTGCCGCACTCCGTGCGCTGCTTGAGGGCACGGCATGGAACCGGTCGCCCTGTACCCACCGCGTGGCCCCGCGAACGCAGTCGGCAGATGCGAGTCGGAGGGTCGCGGAACCGGCTGCCAAAACCGGACGGACAGGGCTTGTCGTGCTGTGGAGTTGGCATCGCAGACTCCGCGCTGCGCTGGAGGTCTGTTGATGACGACCTCGCGGCGGATGACCGGCAGGCCGTTGGGACCGGTGCTGGTGGTTTCGGCCGTGCTGGTGAGGGTGCAGACGCAGCCGGCGTCCAGGTCGATGGTGGCGCTGGCCGGGTTGTGGTTGGCGGCGGCCACCGCGGCTTCCAGCGCCGCGGCGGAGCAGTCGACGTGGCCAGTGGCCGACGGCGTGTGCGGGGCCGCTGGTGCGAGAACCGCGGCGGCTGCCGCGACGAGCAGGACTCCCTTGGGCAACGACGGCAACAGCACGGTGATCTCCCTGTGGCTGTTGGTGCGTCCACAGTGGCGCCCGGCGCCCAGCTCGCGTCCGCGGCCGGGGAGGGGCACGGACAGGCCGCGGGACGCCGGTGTCGCGGGTCAGGCGAGCCGGAACTGCTGGTGGTGGCCGTCACCGCCGGGCCACTGGATGAGCGCCGCTCCGTTGTCGGTGCTTTCGCCGTTGACCGACAGATATTGGCTGCTGTGTCGATTCTGGAGGGCGAAGTAGCCGTTGTCCTTCTGTACCAGGCGCCATTCCTGGTACGGGCCGGACACGGGACCCCACTGGACGACCTTCGCGCCGTCGGCGGTGCTCTGGTTCTCCACCGTCATCGCCTTTCGGCTGTGTACGGCGCGTACCACGTAGTAGCCGCCGGTCGTCGCTTCCAGGTTCCACTTCTGGTGGTCGCCGTCATGGTAGGGCCACTGGACGATGGCGGTGCCGTCGTCCTTCTTCTCGCCGTAGACGCAGACGGCTTTCTCGCTGTGCCGGGTGATCAGCACGGCGGTGAATACTGCGAACATGTGACTTGCTTTCTTGTAGGAGGGATGATGCCGCAGCGCCGGCCCGGGTGGCCTTGGGCACAGCCATTCTGATACCACTCTCGCGGCCTCGGAAAAGGGCGTCAAACCACTCAACAGAGGGAAGTAAGCCCTGCGGGTTTGCGGCCATTTATGTTTGGCGCCCCGGAACCAATCGAAGGCGCGAAATCGCACCCCAGCCGGACAGGCCACACCCGCTACGTGGTGGTCCTCCATCTGCCTACTGGGCACAGCGCCCTCGCGGTCGCCCGGCAGCCGGTCACGCAGAGCGCCCGGCTGGAATTCCAGCCGGGCGCTCTGGCGAGCTCCTGGCCGCGGCCAGTTGGTCACTTCGTGTGAGCGGCCTCTCGAATAGGCCGCTCACACGGGGCCTTTCCTCAGCTGACCTTCTGCACGCCGATCCAGTTGATGTACCAGCCGGCCTCCTCGGCCTGCGAGGGCGGCAGGCTCGCGTCCCGGAAGTGCTTCAGGTAGACGCGGAACCCCCGGTCGGTGGGGTCGAACACAGTGGATGCCCCCAGCGCGTTCCACATCCGCCTCGTCCCCCCGGTCCCGCTGAGGGAGATGAGGTAGACGGGGGTGTCCAGGTCGGACCGGAAGTCCGCACTGGTGGTGTCGACGTCGATGTAGATGCCCTCGTTGTGGGGGTGCCACCCTTCGCCCGGAGTGCTCTTCCCGGCACCTACGATGCCTCTGACGATGTTGTCCATGGTGGGATCTCCCTTGAACGGCCTCGTGCCGTGCCCTGCTGGGCGGCCATGGGAGGATTTACCCTGTGATTCGGCTGATGAGACGTTCATCCGGGGGCGCAATGAAACAACAACGGCGCTCGTCGATTTATCACATCAATCCGCATGCAGGAACGGATTCCTAATCTGCCATGAACACTGTTCCCGACAGTCGGACGAGCATGAATTTCCCCATCGGGATCATTGCGCACAGGTGTCACATGCGTACCACGCCGACGGGGGGCGTGGGGAGCCGACCGCAGAACTGCATGGGAAGAAATCGATGAATACTTCCCCGCCCGGTGCCCGTACAGGCCGGAGTACGGCAACGTGAACCGCCGTTCACGCTCGACCTTGCATTCAGCATCCGGGGCGGCGGCCACGCTATGATCACTATCCTAGGTCCACCATGGAATTCAAGCGCGGAGTTATGTGATAAGTCGATCAGCGCCGTTGTTGTTTCATTGCGCCCCCGGATGAACGTCTCATCAGCCGAATCACGGGGTAAATCCTCCCATGGCCGCCCAGCAGGGCACGGCACGAGGCCGTTCAAGGGAGATTCCATCATGGCTAACGCCATCAGAGGCATCGTAGGCTCCGGGAGGACGAACCCGGGCGAAGGCTGGCAGCCGTACAACAACAACATGTACATCAACGTCGACACCAGCAGCGCGAACTTCCGGTCCGACCTGGGCACCCCCGTCTATGTCATCTCCCTCAGCGGGAGCGGGACGAAGGTGGGCGAGGTGGTGGGGGCGGCCGCTGTCTACGAGCCCACCGACCGGGGGTTCCGCGTCTACCTGCAGCACTTCCGGGACGCGAGCCTGCCGCCCTCGCAGGCCCAGGAGGGCGGCTGGTACATCAACTGGACCGGCGTACAGCACATCGACTGAGGAAAGGTCCCGGCGCACGGCGAAGTCCAGGGGCCGGCTCGCAGACGGTGACCGACTGACCGTGGCAGGACGCTCGGCTGGGATCGCCCAGCCGAGCGTTCTGCGTGGCGGCTGCATGTCCGGTCTGACGACCGTGCCCTGCGCGGCGTCCCCGGTTGCCGCTGGCGTAGGAGGGCGGGCCGCCTATGTCGCTTTCGTACGTCTCCGCCGACAGCGCAGAGGGGTCCGCCCGCATTCGCCCACTGCCACGCCGCACAAGGCTTCTGGCCTTGTCCCGGGTGTGGTCGGTCCTTCGCATGGTCGGCCGTCTCGGGGCTCCGGCTCAACACCTGTACATACTGCCGGGCTGTTACGGCACACCTGGGGCCGCGCAGCATCGTCGACGCCGCGCGGCCCCAGGTCACCGGTCGAAGACCTCACGTTCCGCAGCTGCAGGGGTTGACTCGTACGTTGTCGATGACAGGGCCTCCGGGTGTGGAGGAGGTAGTGCTGGCGAAGGCGAGGGTGGTGGTGTCGGCCCGGGCGACGAAGGCGAAGCGCTGGTTGACGTAGCCCATGGCCCCGAAGGACTTGCCGGCGGTGTCGAAGGAGAAGTCCTGGATGCTCTGGCCGTCGACGAGGACCTTGCCGGTCTTGACCCGCGGGGCCGCTGCCGGGTTGCCGGCCAGGGCGTAGGCCACCGTGTAGACCTCGCCCGGGACGGTGGTGAAGGTCTGTGCCAGGGTCGCGGGTTCTCCGGCGTTCAGGTCGACGGACTGGCCGCCTTCGGCGGCCTGCCAGAAGCCGGTGCCGATCAGATCCGCGGCTCCGGAGGTGATCTGCCACGGACCGATGGACTCCCCCGCGCGCAGAACCTTGAAGGTTCTCGCCGCCAGCACAGGGGATTCGAAGCTGCCGTTGTCGAAGCCGCCGGCCGTGGGCGCGGCGGCCGCGGTACCGGCGATGGTGAAGAGGCTGGCGGCCGCGATCGCGGTGGCACAGGCACGCGCGAGCAACATGGAATATCTCCTTGAGGTGAGGGACGGGATGACGAGGAGGGGTGAGGTCTGTGCCGTTTCACCGGTTTCGACCTTCTTCCGGTTCCGTTTGGCGGCGGGAGGCGGAAGGCGGGTACGCGTGGTGCGTCGGACGTGTCCGCCTGCTCGCGTGCGCCGGTCCGGCAGGCCGCAGGCGGCACCGGTGGGGTGCGCTATGCGGTCGCCGCAGCGGTCGGGTGGGGTGCCGGCCCTTCGCGGCCCGCACCCCACCCCGCCTGCGGCGTGGTCCCGATCAGTGTCCGAAGGGGAGGTGGGGTCTGCTGCCGGATCAGCAGCCGCAGGTGTTGACCTGCACGTTGTCGATGACCGGTCCGAACCGGAGGCTGGAGGTGGTACTGGCGAAGCTGAGCGTGGTGGTGGGGTTCTTGGCCACGAAGGCGAACTTCCGCGTCTCGTAACCCATGTTGCCGCGGCTCTTGCCGGTGATGTCGAAGGAGAAGTCCTGTACGGCCTCACCGTCGACGAGGACCTGGCCGGTCTTCACCGCCGGGGGGCCGTCGGGGTTGCCGGCCAGGGAGTAGGTGACCGTATACGGGTCACCGGGGATGGTGGTGAAGGTCTGCGTCACCGTGCCGGGGCCGTCGCCCCTGGTGTTGAGGTCGACACTCTGCTGGCCTTCGGCCGCCTGCCAGAATCCGTCGTCGACCAGGTCGACGGCGCCGGCCGTGACCTGCCAGGGGCCGAGGGAGCTGCCTGCGGGGACGATCAGGTAGCTGTTCGCCGGTGCGCTGGGGAATTCGAAGCCTCCGTTACCGAAGTCGGGGGCCGGGGCGGCTGTTGCACCGCCGGTGGCGGTGAACACGGCGGCGACCGTGGCCGCGGTGACCAGGAGATGCTTGAGCGACATGGAATCCTCCTCGGAGGCGGCGTGCAGTGGGTGGGAGCGGAACGTGCGGTGGGCGGGGCGGGCGCTCCGGCCGGGCGGGGCTGGTATGCCGGTGCCCGGCCAGCGGGCGAGCGGGGCGGAGGGTCCTTCTTCATGCGAAGGGTGAGGAGCCGTTCGCCGGTCAGGCGCTGGCCGGGGCGGTGTTTTGTCGGTGGCTTCCTCGGCCGGTTCGGTCGCGGCCGTCAGTCGTTGATCTTGATGGCGCGGATGCCGGTGTACCCCACGATGTCGGTCTCCTTGGCCGGCTGGAGGTCGAGGTCCGGGCGGTCGTGCTGCCGGCGGCGGGCCTGGATGCGCAGGGTCCTGGGTCCGTCGATGGTGTAGAGCCTGCTGAGGTGGGCGGAGTCGTCGACGGCCATCTCGTTCCCGGGGCTCGGCCCGAAGAACGCCATGCCCACCGTCCACAACTGTGTTTCCGGTACTGGCGCGTTCGCCGTCACGTCGAAGACCTGGAAGACGACGTTGGACCAGTGCGGGAGCCGAGCGGCGATCCTGGCTCGCGCGTCGAGGTCGAGGGCGTACCTGCCGGCCTCGGGCAGGGTCAGGTCGGTGCCGGGCACGTCGAACCACTGCTCCAGAGGCCGGTTGAGGATGTTGATGGCGTCGTCCGTACCGAAGCCGACCTGGCCGGCCCACGGGGTGAGGCGTGCGCCGATGGTGACGTTCCTGGGGCAGTCGCCGTCCACGCGTACGTCGATGTCGACGGAGCGTTCGGTGCCGATGGCGGGCTGCCGGGTTCCGGTCAGGCCGGTGTAGTCGGTGCGGGGGACGAGTAGGCCCTGGCCGGTACGGGTCAGGGCGTTGCAGGGGGCCGGGTCGATGGGCTTGGGCGGGCAGGGGCCGCGGCCGCCGGTGGACGGGGAGCAGGGGTTGCAGTTGTCGGCGGGTTCGACGCAGACGGTGACGCTGTCGGTGTTGTCGCCGGAGTGGAGGTCGGTTTCGTTGGCGGTGACGGTGGCGGTGTTGGTGACGGGGCCGGTGACGGTGGCCTTGGCCTGCAGGGTGAGGGCGGCACTGGCGCCGTCGGCGAGGGCGCCGAGTGTCCAGCGGCCGGTGGCGGGGTCGTAGGTGCCGGTGGTGGCGGTGGCGGACAGGAAGGTGAGTCCGGCGGGGAGGGTGTCGGTGACGGTGACGCCGGTGGCGTCGTTCGGTCCGGTGTTGCGGACGGTGACGCGGTAGGTGACGGTCTGGCCGACGGTGACGGTGGTGGTG
>NZ_JBUDHV010000016.1:0-22585 GCF_054956795.1 Streptomyces sp. SYSU D01066-1
CGACCTTGATCGCCGCGTAGGTGTCGGTCTTGGAGGACGGGTCGATGCCCTCTTCCTCCAGGTAGCCGACGGCCGCCGCGCCGCCCTGCCAGCCCGCCGTGTACTGGGCGCGGACGGTGTCCCGGCCCAGGTCCTTGGGCAGCCGGACCGCGCCGAGCACCTTGGTCTTCTCCGCGGCCAGCGCGTCGGCGTCGAAGGAGGCTGGCTCCTCCATCGCGGTCAGCGCGAGCAGCTGGAGCAGGTGGTTCTGGATGACGTCGCGGGCGGCGCCGATGCCGTCGTAGTAGCCGGCCCGGCCGCCGATGCCGATGTCCTCGGCCATGGTGATCTGTACGTGGTCGACGTAGGACCGGTTCCAGATCGGCTCGAACATGGTGTTGGCGAAGCGCAGCGCCAGGATGTTCTGGACGGTCTCCTTGCCCAGGTAGTGGTCGATGCGGAAGACCTGGTCCGGGGCGAAGACCTCGTGGACGATGGAGTTGAGTTCCTCGGCCGACTCCAGGTCGTGGCCGAAGGGCTTCTCGATGACCGCGCGCCGCCAGGAGCCGCCCGACTGGTCGGCCAGCCCGTGCTTCTTGAGCTGCTGGATGACCACGGGGAAGGACTTGGGCGGCACGGACAGGTAGAAGGCGAAGTTGCCGCCGGTGCCCTGCGCCTTGTCGAGTTCCCCGATGGTGGAGCGCAGCCGCTCGAAGGCCTCGTCGTCGTCGAAGGTGCCCTGGACGAAGCGCATTCCCTGGATGAGCTGCTGCCAGACCTCCTCGCGGAACGGCGTACGGGAGTGTTCCTTGACGGCGTCGTGCACGACCTGGGCGAAGTCCTCGTGCTCCCAGTCGCGGCGGGCGAAGCCGACGAGCGAGAAGCCCGGCGGCAGCAGACCCCGGTTGGCGAGGTCGTAGACGGCGGGCATGAGCTTCTTGCGGGACAGATCACCGGTGACACCGAAGATGACCAGGCCCGACGGCCCCGCGATGCGCGGGAGCCGTCGGTCTGCGGGGTCACGCAGCGGGTTGCCGCTCGCGGGTGTGCGGGCCGCGGTGCGGCCGGTGGATGAGGGGTGCCTGCCCCGGCGGGGCATGTTCACGGTGGCTCCTGGGTGGTGTCGGTCGGCCGGGACGCGGGTGTGCGGTGTTCAGGACTCGTAGCGCTCGACCATGGACTGGGGCCGGGTGTGGGCCTCTTCGGGGTCCTGTCCGAACTCCGACTTGGCCCTGCGCTGCCGCAGCAGGTCCCAGCACTGGTCCAGCTCGCGCTCCAGCTCGCCCAGCCGGCTCCGCTCGTCCGGCCCACCAAAGCCGCGGGTGCCGAGGGAGTCGCGCAACCTGCGCTCCTCCTCGGCCATCTCGCTGATCCGGTGCAGGATCTCGGGGTTCTTCATGATTCCTCTCCTCGGATCTCGGATCCTCGGATCCCGGGTCCTCGGGTGGCTCGTGGAGCCGGTTCAGCCCCGGTTCTCCGCCTGGAACATCCAGCTCTGCTTCTCGATCTCGGCCGTCAGCCCGATCAGCAAGTCCTGGCTGACGGGGTCCGCCGCCGCCGTGGCCTCGACGCGTGCGCGCAGGCGGCCGATGAGGACCGCGAAGGAACGGACCAGCGCCTCCACGGCGTCGTCGTCGGTGATCCACCCCTGCTGGAATCCCGGGAGACCGCTGCCCGCCGCGACGGTCACGGCCCGCCCGTCCGGGCTGATGCCCAGGGCCGCGGCCCGCTCGGCCACCTGGTCCGCGTAGTCGCGTGCGGTGGTGACGACCTCGTCCAGTTGCTGGTGGATGGTGCGGAAGCGCGGTCCGTACAGGTTCCAGTGGGCCTGCTTGGCCACCAGGGAGAGGTCGAGCAGGTCGACCAGGGTGCCCTGGAGGGCCGTTCCGGTCACTGCGCGTTCCGCGTCCGGCAGCGGACTGGAGATGATGCTCACGGGGGACTCCTCACGATGGGGGTGCCCGGCCCGCGGTGGTCACCGGGCCGGCCGGGCGTTGCCCGCCCATCCTTTCGGGGGGCCGTCCGGGGGAGATCCGTCGATTGACTTACGGTCCGTGTGAGCAGTCACGGGCAGGGGCCGGGGCACATGGAAAGGCGGCCCCCACCGGTGGGTGGGGGCCGCCGAGCGCCTGTTCCCCGGGCCTACCCGGGGCCGCCGGCCGCGCCGTGCCGGACCCGGGTGACCCGGTCTACCACTGACTCCAGCCGTAGGACTGGTATCCGAACCAGGCCCCGGTGGTCGTGCCGTAGGCGGACGCCTTACCGCCGGAGGCGAACCCGCTCTGCGGCACGCCGCCGACGTAGAAGATGTTGGAGTTGGTGTTGTACACGCCGTAGACCTTCATCGACACGGTGCCCGCCGGGGCGCTCGACCACCGACAGGCTCCCGCGGGGACCAGCTGGTCGTTGTACTGGGTCCCGTCCGCGGTGCGCCACATGATGAAGGACTTGTAGTTGCCGTGCGAACACAGCGTCACCCAACCGGAGCCGGCGGCCGAGGCGGAGCCGGACGTACCGATCACGGCTCCCGCCGCGAGGGCCAGGGTCGCGGCCGCCGCTCCCAGACGGTTGAGCAGTTTCATAGGTGTCGTGTTCCTTCCGACGTATGCGAGTACGACATTCGGCACCGCAGGACAGGTGTGTCCGGCGAGCGCTCATGCGACAGTACACACCTCTGACACACGTGTCTCCGACTCACGCGGGTACGGTGCCGTCCGTCAGCGGCGTGCGGCGAGGAAGCGGTCGGCCGCCTCCAGGGGGGTGAGACCGTCCACGTTGATGAGGCTGTCGATCTCCTCCACACCCTCGTTGCCCAGGTGCAGGGCGTCCAGCTCGGTGACGGCGGCGGGGTCGATCCGGTCCAGTGCCTCGTGCGTGATGACGGGGGCGGCGCCGTCGACGGTGCCGAGCAGTCCCTTCGGTTCGGTGAGGGTCCGCAGTCCGTGCAGCCGGTTCAGGTACTGGGGCCGCCACAGCGGGACGACGAACCACTCCCGGTCCGCGACCCCCCGGTCGACACGGGCGACGAAGTCGCTCTCGGTGCCCGGCACGAAGTCGTATCCCGCCCGGTCCAGGCCGTACTCGCGGATCATCCGGGCGGAGAAGCGGCTGATGCCGGCTCCCGGGTTGATGCCCTGGACGGTGTGCGTCATCCGTTCCGCCACCTCGGGCCCGAGCAGGTCCGCCACCTCGCCGACCGCCTCCTCGGGCACGTACGGCGGTACCGCCCAGACACAGTACGGCTCGTAGTGCGGCGTCAGTACGCGGACACGGTCGGCGTACCGGGAGAGGTAGATGTCATGGCTGGACGGCAGCCAGGCGGACACCAGGACGTCCACCGCGCCCTCCTCCTGGAGGCGGAACATGCGCTCGTGCGGTGCCTCGACACTGCGCACCTGATGGCCGTGCTTCTCCAGTATGCGGCGGGTGACCGCGGCGGCCGCCCGGTGGAAGGAGAGCGCGATGTTGCCCACGGTGACGGTGGCATCGTTTCGGTACTCGGACATGGCAACCCTTCGACGATCCGGTGAGCACGGGTGTGCGCGGCACCCACGATCCTGTGCCGTACCCGACTCATGAGTCCAAGACATGTTTTTCATGCGACCCATATGCTGAGCGCATGGCGACTTTGCGACAACTGGAGTATCTGGTGGCGATCGTGGACGCCGGCTCGTTCACGCGCGCCGCGGAGCGGCTGAACGTGACGCAGCCGGGGCTGTCCCACCAGTTCCAGGCTCTGGAACGGGAGGTCGGCGGCCCCCTGCTGGAGCGTCTGCCGCGTGGGGTGCGGCTGACGTCCGCCGGACGGTCCATGCTCCCCCACGCCCGTGCCGCCCTCGCCGAGGCAGGCCGGGCCACGCTCTCCGCGCGCCGCGCGGCGGGTGTGTCGACGGGCGAACTCCATCTGGCCACGCTGTACTCCGTCAGCGCCGGCGTGCTGCCCGCCGTCCTCGGCCTCTGGCGCAAGCGGCATCCGGGCGTCCGGGTCCGCCTGTTCGAGTACCGCAGCTCGGACGAGCTGGCCCAGGCCATGGTGGCCGGTGTCGCCGATCTCGCGGTGGGTCCGCTGCCCGACCGGTGGGAGGGCACCGCCCGGCATCTCGGCACCGAGGAGTTCGTGGTGGTCACCACCGCCGACGACCCCCTGGCCGGTCCGGGGATCGCGGCGCGCGCCCGGCTGGCGGACCTCTCCGACCGGGCGTGGGTGCACTTCACCCCGGACAGCGGGCTCGCGCGCTTCCTCGACGACGCCTGCGCGCGGGCGGGCTTCCGGCCCCGTGCCGCGGTCCGCACCGAGCAGGCGGCGGCCGCCGTCGGCTACGCCGCCGCCGGTCTGGGACCCACGCTGGTGCCGGCCAGCAGTGTCCCCCGGCACTTCCCGGAGGCGGTGCTGCGTCCGGACCCGCCGGTCACCCGGGTCCTGACCGGATACACCCGCACCAGCCCGGACCCCGTCGCCGCCTCCTTCCTGGACCTGCTGGAGGAACACGCGGCCCTGATGCCCCGGCACGTGGCCCGGCGGCTGGGTCTGCGGCCCCGGACCTCCTGAAGGCCGGCCCACCGGGCGCCGTCCGCGCGGGGGACGGCGCCCGCCGGACTCAGTTCGCGGAGAAGCGAGCGGTGATGACGGCACGGGCCAGGGTGTGGCCCGAGAGGTTGAAGCCGAGGAAGGCCGGCGTGGCGCCCCGGTCCAGTCCGAGGGTCTCGACGTCCACGGCGTGCACGGCGATGTAGTAGACGTGCTCGCCGTGGCCGGCCGGCGGCGCGGCACCCAGGTAACGCTTGAGCCCGGCGTCGTTGGCGAGCTGCCACGCCTTCTCCGGCAGGCCCTCGGCCGGGTCGTCGTCACCGGCGCCGGCCGGCAGCTCGGTCACCGTCGCCGGGATGTCGGCGACGGCCCAGTGCCAGAAGCCGCTGCCCGTCGGCGCGGTGGGGTCGTAGACGGTGACGACGAAGCTCTTGGTCTGTGCCGGGAAACCGGACCAGGAGAGCTGCGGGGAGACGTCCTCGCCGCCGGCTCCGAAGATGCCGCTGGCCTGGGCGAGGGGGAGGACGTCGCCGTCGGCGAAGTCGGCGCTGGTGACGGTGAACGACGGGACCGTCGCGATGAGGTCGTAGGGGGTGGACATGGCTGTTCCTTTCAATGGCTTGCACCGGCCATCCTCGCGGCGGCACGGCTTCGGGTGATCTGTCGATCGACTGACGTGTGCCGCACGGTCATCCGGCCGTGAGCACGAGCTTCCCGGTGGTGGTGCGCCGCTCTCCCCGCCGGTGCGCGGCGGCGGCGTCGGACAGCGGGTAGGTGCGGTCGAGCACGGGGGTGAGGTGTCCGGTCGCCGCCAGCCGGGCCACTTCCCGCAGGGCGGTGCGGTCCGGCTTCACGAGCATGGTCGCCACCCGCAGCCCGGTGCCGCGGCCGAGGCCGCGCGGGGCGTGGTGGGCGATGTCGACGAGGACGCCTCCGGGGCGCAGCAGCCGCAGGGACCGGGCGGCGTTGTCGCCTCCGCCCAGTTCGAGGATCGCGTCGAAGCCACCGGTGAGTGTCTCGACCGGCGTGGTCCGGTGGTCGACGACCTCGTTCGCCCCGAGGTCCTTGACGATGTCGTGCTTCTCCGCGCGGGCGGTGCCGGTGACATGGGCGCCGAGCGACTTGGCGATCTGCACGGCGAGGTGTCCCACTCCCCCGGCCGCGGCGTGGATCAGGACGCGGTCCCCCGCGCGCACGGCCGCCTTGCCCGTCAGCGCGGTCCACGCGGTGAGTCCGGCCAGGGGCAGGGCGGCGGCGTGGACGAGGTCGAGCCGGGCGGGCACCGGGGCCAGGTCCCGTACCGGGGCCAGGTCCCGTACCGGGACCACCGCGTACTCGGCGTACGCCGCGGCCTGGGCGGGGAAGCGTGACATCCCGAAGACCCGGTCGCCGACCCGCAGTCCGCCGGGGTCGGCTCCGAGGGAGACGACCTCGCCAGCCAGGTCCCAGCCGACGGTGAACGGCGGCGGGCCCAGCCGCGCGGCCACTCCCCCGCCCGCCCGGGTCTGCCAGTCGACCGGGTTCACCCCGGCCGCCCGGACCCGGACGAGTGCCTCGGCACGGCCCGGTTCGGGAACGGGACGCTCGACGAGGGTGAGCACCTCCGGCCCGCCGAAGGTGTGCTGCGTGATGGCGCGCACGGTTCAGATCCCTTCGTACTGGGCGACGTACAGACCGGCGTTGCAGTCGGTGAGGAAGACCAGCCCGGTGTCGGTGACCGTCACGTCGGCGGTCTGCACGACCCGGGGGCGGCCGGGGCGGGGGTCGACCAGGCGACCGGGCGCTCCGGGTACGAACGCCCCGACCTCCAGCGGCCGGTAGGGGTCGGTGATGTCGACCGCCCGCAGGCCCGCGTTCTGGTAGGTGGCGAAGACGAGGTACTCCGACACGAAGGTGCCGGGCCGGTTCTCGTGCAGGTTGTGCGGGCCGAAGTGCCCGCCCTTGGTGCCGTAGTCCTCCTCGGCCGGCTGCGGGAAGGTGGCGATGCTGACGGGGTTCGCGGGCTCCCGGATGTCGAACATCCACACGTGTTTCGTGCCGTCGGCGAGCCGGTCGGCGACCGCCTCGTCGGCGACCACGAGCAGCTCCCGGCCGGGCAGCGGCAGGGCCGTGTGGGTGCCGCCGCCGTAGGGCGGGGACCAGGTGCGGTGGGCGATGAGCCGGGGCGCCTCCCGGTCGCTGATGTCCAGGAGCGTCAGGCCGCCGTCCCGCCAGGAGGCGTAGGCCGTGTCGCCGTGGACGATGGCGTGGTGGAGGGCGTAGCGCCACTTCGCCGTGTCCCAGCCGGGTGTCTCACCGCCCGCGGTGTGCATGCCCGGGAGGTGCCAGCGGCCCGCCCAGCGCGGGCGGACCGGGTCGGCCAGGTCGATGACGGCGAAGACGTGGTCGGTGTAGCCGTCGGGCAGGACGGAGGCGTAGGCCCAGCGGCCGCCCGTGTACCAGAGCCGGTGCACGCCGATGCCGTCGACGGGGAGGAAGGAGACGCGCCGCGGCCGTGCGGGGTCGGCGATGCCGTAGACGGCCACGCCCGCGCTCCAGGTGCGGGCGTGGCCGGCCAGCCTGCTGCCGACCGAGCCGGCGTAGTACTGGGACTCGTCGCGGAACTCGGCCCACAGGTCCTTGGCGTGCACGACCAGCAGCAGGTCGTCCGCGGCCTGGAGGTGGATGTTCCAGGTGCCGGGCGGCGCGGGTTCGAAGTGGCGCACGGGCAGGTCGCGGGGGCTGCGCGCGTCGAGCACCGAGAACCCGCCGGAGAAGAGGTGGCCGACGTAGACGTGGTCGCGGTGGTGCTGCACCTGCATGGCGTCCGGCCGCCTGCCCTGGTCGGAGTGCCCGACCGGTACGAACCCGCGGCTGAGCACCGGTGCGGGAGTGGAGGCGGCCACGGTCACAGCACGGTCAGGGCGGCCGCGGCGACCTCGTGGTCCTCCGGTGTGCCGCCGCCGACCCCGACGGCACCGACGACGACTCCGCCCCGGACCACCGGGACGCCGCCCGCGACGAAGGCGAGCGGGTCCCGGGTGCCCGCCTCGATGCCGAACAGCGGGGCCCCCGGCTGGACTTCGGGCGCCAGGTCCCGGGTGGCACGGGCGAAGAGCACCGCCGTACGGGCCTTGCTCAGGCTGGTCTCCACGGCGGCGAGGGCCGCGCCGTCCATCCGCGCGGCGGCGATCAGGTGGGCTCCGGCGTCGACGACGGTGACGGTGAACGGGACGCCCAGTTCGGCGGCCTTGTCCTTGCCGGCCTGGACGGCCCGTTCCGCGGCGGACAACGTGATCACTGGTGGCTCCTGGTGAGGTCGGGGGCGGACGCCGGCCGCCGCCCACGGCGCTGCTCCGTGGACGGCGGCCGGCGCATGCAGTGTGACCCGGAGCCGTGGACACACGTATCCGTCGGATGACTGCCCGGTGTGCCCCGGTGACCACGCGCCCGGAGGGTGCGGTCAGCCGTCCGCCGCGGTGCGTACGGCGGCTGTCACGGGTGTGCCGCCCGCGACCAGGTCCAGCGTCAGGCCGGCGGTGCGCGGTTCGTCGAGCAGCGCCAGCAGGACGGCGGCCACGTCGTCCCGGGCCACGCTGCCCTCGGGAGTCGAGGGGCCCAGCGTCACGTGTCCGGTGCCCGGCTCGTCGGTGAGGCGGCCGGGCCGCAGGATCGTCCACCCCAGCGACGCGTGGGACCGGACGTGGTCGTCGGCCTCCGCCTTGGCCCTCAGATAGGCGGCGAACACCGGGTCGGTGCCGGCCGGAGGACTGCTGCCCACCCCCTTCCCCGAGATCATCAGGAAGCGGCCGGTGCCGGCGGCCAGCGCGGCGTCGGCGAGGAGCACGGCCGCCCCGCGGTCGACGGTGTCCTTGCGTCCCGCTCCGCTGCCCGGTCCCGCGCCGGCGGCGAAGACCACCGCGTCGGCGTCGCGGAGACGGGCCGCGACCTCCGCCACCGACGCCGACTCCAGGTCGCAGAGCACGGGTTCCGCGCCGGCCGCCCGCAGGTCGCCCGTCTGCTCAGGACGGCGTACCAGCCCCACCGCCGTGTCGCCGCGCTCCGCCAGGAGCCGTTCCAGCCGCAGGGCCACCTGCCCGTGCCCGCCCGCGATGACCACCCTCACGTCCTCTGTCCTCTCGTCTGTGGCGTCCGACGTCCGATGTCGGTGTGCCGGTGTGCGCGCCGCTCAGCGCAGGAAGTCCCGTACGTCCCGCGCGAACTCCTCGTGGTGCTGGAAGAGGAAGCCGTGGCCCGAGTCCGGGTAGACCTTCACCCGGGCCCGGGGCAGCAGTCCGCCCAGCAGATGGGCCGCGCTCGACGGGATCACGCGGTCGTTGTCGCCGCCGGCCACGAACGTCGGATGGGTGACCGCCGAGAGCCGCTCCAGGGCGGCGGGGTCGGGGACGCCCCACTCGACCACCGCCTCGTACTGCGCCGCCCGGACCTCCGCAGGGACCGGCAGGTCGCGGTCCTCCTCGCGCTCGATGTACCGGCCGACGAAGCCCAGGCCGCTGCGCTGGCTGGTCTCGGTGTGGTTGAAGAACGCGTACAGGTAGTCCTGGATGTTGAGCCGGTCGACGCCGGTGTGGGCCACGATGTCCTCGGGGTACCCCTCGATGCCGGGGCCGCCGCGCGGTGCGGTGGCCGCGAGGACCAGCCGGCGGACCGCGGACGGGCGCAGCAGCGCCATCTCCTGTGCGGTGAAGCCCCCCATGGAGTAGCCGAGGACGTCCGCCTGCCGCAGGCCGAGGGCGTCCATGAAGGCGAGGGTGTCCCGGGCCAGGTCGCGCACGGTGCGGCACGCCTGTCCGGTGCTGAGCCCGACCCCGGCGTTGTCCAACGTGATGACATCGCGTTCGGCGGCCAGCGCGTCGATGAGCGCCGGGTCCCAGCCGTCGAGTGTGCCCCGGTAGTGCTGGAGCAGGAGGAGTGGCGGCGACGGGGTGCCGGCCGTGCCGGTGCGACGGTAGGCGTACCGCACACCGCTCGCAGCTTCGATCACCTGGTTCGGGGCGTCGACATACATCTCGGATCCTCATCATGGGGGGCGCGACGGCTCCGAGTGTGCCGCTGCCGGCGGCGGCGGCCATAGGGCATTTGACCGTGGACCGTCCGCGCCGGTGTCCCCGGCGACCGCGTCAGCGGGGCGGCAGCAGGCCGCAGGCCAGCGCGTCCCAGTCGACCAGCCGGCTCTCGCCGCCCCTGGGTACGAGGTCGTACGTCCGCTCCAGCCACGCCCGGATCGGAGCCAGCTCGGTCATGAACGCGGCGGAGGCGTCGGTCCGCTCCAGGCGCAGGTAAAGGAACGGCGTGTCGTCGTGCCGCCGGGACGGCCAGATCTTGACGTCCGCCTCGCCACTGAGCCCTTCGGTCCCCTGCATCAGCAGGTCGCGCCCGACGACCCAGGAGATCCGCGGTGCCGGCGGCGTCATGAGGTCCAGCCGCACGGAGAAGGGGGCCGCCGGGTCGAAGGTGAACCGGCAGGACACCGAGGCGTTCGCCGCCGGCGCGAACAGGTTGTGGAGGGTGACGTCGAGCGTCAGGGGGCCGGCCCCCTCGGTGCCGCGTGCCCACGACTGCTGACTCATAGGTCCGTTCCTTTGCGCTACTCATCGGCACCCCGTCTGCCGGGGCAGCCTGCCCCGGGTGCCGCGACTCGGTGAGCCATCGGCCCACGAGAGTGTCCCTGAGCGCAGTGGAAAAAAAGTGGAAGCCCGGAATCAGGCTCCACGGGCGGACCGGCGGTACCTCCGCCGCGCGGCGGCGCGGCGCATGACCCGGCGCTCCTGCTCGCTGAGACCTCCCCAGACACCGCTGTCCTCCCCTTCGCTCAGCGCCCACTCCCGGCAGGCCCGGGTCAGCGGGCATCGTCCGCAGATGCGCTTCGCCTCCGCGGTCTGGACGGCCGCGGGCCCCGCCTCGCCCACCGGGAAGAACAGCTCCGGGTCCACGGTGCGGCACAGCGCCTCCCCCCAGACCGGTCGCGCGAGCGCGCTCCTCACGGCAGCCGCCGCGCGGGCCGTGCCATATTGGTCATCATCCGTCCTCCTCGGACGCCGGAATACGATCCTGTGCGGGCCCACTGTGCGGTGCGGGGGCCGGGTCGGCATCGGTCGTCCGACTGCCCCGTGACCTACGGGTGCCAGGTGTCCGGTGCGCGACGACCGCCGGCGGCCACTCCGTCTCCTCTGGTCATACGTGTGCAAAGAGGTAGGATGCGAGCCTGCCCGGCGCGGCAGTACTGACGGTGAGTGGCCTCGGGCCACCGCACGTCCGGAAGCTCGGAAGAGTAGGTACGGGTACGTGATCGGGCGCGAATCGCAAGTCGGGCGGCTGTCCGCTCTCCTGGAGGCGGCACGCGAAGGGCACGGGTCCTCGGCCCTGGTGTACGGCGAAGCGGGGATCGGCAAGAGCAGTCTCGTCTCCGAGGTCGTCGACACCGCGTCCGCGTCGGGTTTCCAGGTGCTCTCCTGCCACGGGGTCCGCGGCACCGGCGCGGTGGGCTACGAGGGGCTGCACGAGCTGCTGCTGCCCCTGCTCGACCGCGTGGACGCGCTGTCACCGCGCCAGCGGACCGCCCTGGACGTGGCCTTCGGCGCGGAAGGGGAGCCGGCCGACCGGCTGGTCACGGGGCTCGCGGCGTTCGGGCTGCTGGAGGAGGCGGCGGCGCAAGGCCCCCTGGTGGTGCTGGTCGAGGATCTGCACTGGCTCGACGTGTCCACGGCCGACATCGTCACCTTCCTCGCCGCCCGCATGAGCGTCATGCCGGCGTTGCTGCTGGCCACCAGTCGCGCCGATCGCATCTACCCCGACCGCAGTCCCCGCTTCCGGCACCAGGTGCCGCTGGCCCCGCTCGGCCGGGAAGACTCCTTGCGACTGCTCGCCCGGCACGCGCCCGCGCTGACGGAGCCGCAGCGGCAGCGGCTGGTCGAGCGGGCGATGGGCAATCCGCTCGCCCTGACCGAGTGGTCGGCCAGCCCGTCCCACCTCGACGGCGCGCCGAGCGCCGAGCGCGGCCGGGTCCCGATGGGCAAACGCCTGGAGGACTCGTTCCTGGCCGAGGTCGCCCTGCTCCCGTCGGCCACGCGGCGAGCGCTCCTCGTCGCCGCCGCGGGACAGGACTCCAGCAGCCACGAAGTGCTGACCGCGGCCCGCGGCCTGGGCCTGGAGCAGAGCGACTTCGCGCCGGCCGAGAAGTTCGGGCTGATCACACTCAGCGACGGCTCCTTCCGGTTCCGCCACCCGCTGGTGGGCTCGGCGGTGTACGACAACGCCGACTCCGACATGCGCTCCCGGGTGCACACCGAGCTGGCGGCGGTCGTCGTCGATCCGGCGCGTGCCGTCCAGCACCGGGCCGCGGCGGTCACCGGCTGGAACGAGAACGTCGCCGCCGAGCTGGAGCGGCTCGCCGTGGCGACCGGGCGGCGCGGAGCGCGGACCGAGGCGGCCGCCGCCTGGCGGCGCGCGGTCACGCTGACGCCGGTGCCGAGGGAACGGGCCCGGCGCACGGTGATGGCGGCGGAGGCCGCGCGGCAGGCCGGTGCCACGGCCGAGGCCGTCGCCCTGCTCGCCGAGGCCAGGCCGCCCGCCGAGGACGAGGCGTCGGTCATGCAGCTCGCCCGCACCGAGTGGATGCTCGCCAGCACCAGTACGACGCTCCCGGACCGGGGCGGTGACGAGCTGGTCGCCCTGTCACGGGCCCTGAGCGACCCGGACGACCGGGTTGAGGTCCTCACCTGGGCGGCGGTACGCGGCTACACCCGGCAGGACCTCTCCGCCGAGGTCACGGCGGTGGTCACCGAGGAGTTGCGGCGCCCCGGCCTCGCCGGCACCGACCGGCGGCGGCTGCTGCGGAGCATCGCGCTGGCCCTGGTGGGCTCGGCCGACCGGCTGCCCTCCGTGGAGGAGGCGCTGTCGGTGCTGCGGCCGCAGGTGCGCGAGACCGACGCGACGCTGATGAACTGTCTCGCGTTCGCCTTCGAGGACGCCCACGACCTCGAAGGCGCCGAACGCGTGTGGAGCGCCGAGGTCGACCTGTTCCACCGGTCGGCGCGGACGAGCGACGAGACGGTGGCCCTGGCCGGGCGCGGCACGGTCCGCATGAACGCCCAGGCGGTCGCCGCCGGCCTCGCCGACTGCGAGCAGGCCCTGCGGCTCAGCGGTGACCTCGGTCTGTCGGTCGTCGGGGCGATCTGCGCGGCGAGCATCGCCCTCGCGCGCGCGTGGCGCGGTGAGGACGCGCTCGCGGCCACCGCCCTCGCGACCTCTGCGGAGCTGTCCGGGCCGGCCCCCTTCGCCAGGGTCGCCGCCATCGCCTCCTGGGCCTCGGCCGAGCTGGCGGCGAACGAGGGCCGACCCGAGGACGCGGTCGTCCACCTGCTGCGCAGCGTGGAGCATCCGCCCATCGGCCTGTGGGCGGGCGGCGGTCTGGCCGACGCGGCCGTACGGGTGGGGCGTCCGGAGGCCGTGGACGGCTGGCTCGGCATGGCCACGGCCGCCCTCGCGTCCAGCGGCTCCGACCACCTCGCGATGCTGGTCGAACGGACCCGGGCGCTGCTGTCACCGGACGGCGGGGCGCGCGACCACTTCGAGCGGGCCCTGGCGCACGGCGAGCGCACCTCCGCGGTTCTGGACCTCGCCAGGACCCGGCTGTTCTTCGGTGAGTGGCTGCGGCGCGAACGCCACATCACGGAGGCACGTGGTCACCTTGCCGCGGCCCTGCACGTCTTCGAGTCGCACCACACGACGCCACTCGCCCGGCGGACGGCACGGGAGCTGGGTGCCGCCGGCAGCGTCCGGCCGACCCGGTCGCCGCACGCCGTCGCCGCCGACGCGGTGCTCACCGCCCAGGAACTGCACGTCGCCCGGCTGGCCGCCGAGGGGTACTCGAACAAGCAGATAGCCGACCAGTTGTACCTCTCGCACCGCACCGTCGGGGCGCACCTGTACAGCGCCTACGCCAAGTTGCAGATCAACCGGCGGGCGCAGCTCCCGGCCGCCCTCGCGGGCACGTCCGACTGACCGAGCCCTCTCCGGGGCGGGACATGTTTCCGGTCGGTTCGGGAGCAAGGCGAATCACGGTCGAATTACCTAGGGCTCTTCTCGGCCTCCTTTCCTAGGTTGGGACATGTTCCGTCCCATGCGCCCGTCGGTCCACGGCGGGCCGCGCACGACACACGTGTGACCACGCGTGCGGGATCGGGCGGACGATCGTCTCGTTCCCGAGGAGGCTGACATGAGGCCAGTCGTGTGCGCCGGCAGTGCGCCGCGTCCCGTCCGCGAGGGCACGCCGCGGACGGCGGAACACCCGCGCGGCCGGGACCACGTGCTCGGCGCGGTACGCGCGGCCCTGGCCGGCGCCGGTGACCGGCACGGCACGGCACTGGCCGTCCGGGGCGAGGGCGGCAGCGGCAGGAGCACGCTGCTGCGCTGGGCGGCCGGGGCCGCCGCCGACGCCGGTGGGCAGGTGCTGCGGGTCGCCCCCCGCGCCGAGGGCGCTACGTCGGCGTACTCCGCGCTCCGCTCGCTGGCGGTCCCGCTGTCCGCCGTGTCCGGCGCCTTGCCGGGCGCGGTCCGCGCGGCGCTGCCCGACGCGCTGCGCGGGCATGCCCGGGGCGGTGACGAGACGTCCGTCTGCTCGGCGTTGTGGCGGACGCTGGCCGCCGCCGCCGAGCGGCGTCCCGTGCTGCTCACCGTGGACGACTGGCAGTGGCTCGACCCCGCCTCCGCCAGGGCCCTGGCGTTCGTGGCCCGCCGGCTCGACGGGACCGGGGTGCTGCTGCTGACCGCTTCCGACGGGCAGGGGCCGGTCCCGGCGGCGGACTGGGGCGCGGCTGAGCTGTCGCTGCCCGCACTCGGTGAGGAGACCGCCCGGAAAGTGCTGGCGGACCGGCACCCGGGGCTGGCCGCCGACGCCGTGGACGCCGTCCTCGCCGTGGCGGAGGGCAACCCGCGTGCCCTGGTGGACCTGCCCACGGCGCTCACCCCCGACCAGCGGGCGGGCCGGGCGGCACTGCCGGACCCCCTGCTGCCGGGAGCGGCCCTGGAGCGCTGCCTCGGCCGGCGGTTCCGCGCGCTGCCCGACGGTACCCGTGCCCTGCTGGCCGCGCTGGCCCTCCTGGAGGAGGACGCCGAGGCCGGGGACGTCGCGTGGCTGGCCGGCGCGCTCGGGCACGACCTCGACGCCCTCGCCCCGGCCGAGGAGGCGGGGCTAGTCTCCTCGGAGCGGACGCCCCGTTTCGTCCGCCGGGTCCACCGGTGCCTGGCCCACGCCACCGCGCCGGCCGCCGTGCGGCGGCGGGCGGGCCGCGCCTGGGCCGAGCTGGCCATGACCCGGCTCGGCGGCGGACCGGCCGGCCCGACCACGCCCGACGAGGCGCCACCGGACCCCGGCGGGGCCGGATCCCACGAGGAGGACGCGGCCCGGCTGGAGGCGCTCGGCCACGCGGCCGTGGCGGGCCGGCGCTGGTCCACGGCGATCAGAGCGTTCCGGATGGCCGGTGACCTCGGCCCGGCTCCTTGGGAGCGCTCCCGCCTGTACGTGGCCGCAGCGTCCGCCGCCCTGAGCGACGGCCGGCCGCGGCTGGCACTGGTCCTGACCCGGGGACCGGGCGCCCGCCCGGCCGGGACCACGGCGCGGGTGGTGCGCGCGGTCCGGGCCGCCGCGCTGTTCGATGTCGCCTTCCACGCGGACGACAGCCTCCGCGACCTCTCCGCCGCGCTGGAGGCGGGACCGGTCGCCGGCGCCGACGCGCGGGACCTGGCCGCGTTCCAGCTGTCGACCCTGTCGTCCCTCACCCACGACCCCGCCCCGGCCAGGACGGCGCTGGACGCGCTGCCGACCGACGCCGGCGAAGCCCTGCGCCTCGCCGTGACCGCCCGGCTGGACCCGGTCTCCCGGGCGCAGGAGATCCGGGAGGGGCTCGCCGGCGCGGCCGATCGGGCCCTGCGGACGCCCGGCGCCGGGCCCCGGGAGCTGACCTGGCTCGCGGACGCCGCGTGGCAGGTCGACGACCCGTCGTCGAGCGGCCGGCTGCTGTCCGCCGCCCTGCAGCGGTCGGGCACGGAGCGCGGACACCTTCCGCACTGCCGGGAGCTGCGGGCCGAACTCCTGACCGCCGCAGGGCGCTGGGAGGAACTGCGCGACCTGGTGACGCGGCGGTCGGCCGAGGGCGGTGCCGGCCTGCCCGACCGGCATGCCGTCGCCCTGAAGTCCCAGCTGCTGCTGGCCTGCGCGTACCAGGGCCGCCGGGAGGAGGCGCGGGAGCTGGCGCGGGAGGTCCGGCGATGGGCCCGCGACCGCGGCTCGGCCCATCACGCGGGCCTGGCCGCGTACGCCGCGCTCCTGCTGGCCCAGGCCGATGACACGGAGCCGGCGGACGGTGCCGACTGGCCGGCCGACGCCGATCCGAGCCGGGACGCGGTCACCCGGCAGGCCCACGCCGTCCTTGTACGCGGCGCCCTGCTGCGGGACGACCCCGAGGCGGCCCGCGCGCACCAGGCGCGCGCGCAGCGGGCCGGGCTGACGCGCTTCTCCGACGGGACGACCCTGCTGCTGCGGCACGGCCGGGCGCTGCTGGCCGCGTACACCGACGAGCCCGACACCGCCGAGCTGTTCGGTCTGGCCGAGGACGCGGCGACGGCGTCGGCCCGCCCGTTCGACCGCGCGCTGCTGGCCCTGGACCACGGCAGGTGGCTGCGCCGCCGGCGGCACCCCGCGGCGGCACGCACCCGCCTGCGCACCGCCTACGAAACGTTCGGCCGGCTCGGGGCGGCGCCCTGGCAGGACCGGGCCCGTACCGAGCTGCGGGCCATCGGGGCTCCCCCGCCGGGCACGGCGCGGACCGCCACCGCCTCGGGCCAGGCGCTGTCCGCGCACGAGCGGCGCATCGTCCGCATGGCGGCCTCCGGCCTGTCCAACCGGGAGATCGCGGAGCGGCTGCTGGTCTCGCCGCGGACGGTCGCCTCGCACCTGTACAAGGTCTTCCCCCGACTGGGCATCAGTTCGCGCCGGGAACTCCAGGACGCCCTGATCGGCGGCGGTGACACGCTGTGACGCCGGACGACGCGGCGGTGCCGCACCCCCTGTTCGGCCGCGGTGCGGAACTCGCCGCGATCGAGGCGTTCCTGGAGCGGCCGGGCGAGTCGGGCCGCGTCCTCACGGTCCACGGCGAGCTGGGCACCGGCAAGTCCGCGCTGCTCCGGGAGGTCCGGCGCGCCGCCGGGGCCCGGGGCCGGACCGTCGTCCCCCTCCAGGGGCACCGCAGCGAGGCCGGGCTGCCCGGTGCCGGCCTCACCCAGCTCCTGCCGGTCCTGGACTGCGGTCCGGACGCGAGGAGCGTCGCCGCCGAGGCGCTCGGCCGGCACGCCCGCGCCGGGCGGCCCCTGCTGGTGGTGCTGGACGACGCGCAGTGGTTCGACGGTCCCTCGCTCGACGCCCTGCTCACGGCCTGCCGCGGGACCGCCGGCGCGGCGCTGCTCGTGGCGGGCCGACCGGGGCCGCGCGGGACCGCGCGCCACGCGTCCGGTCCCGCGCCGGACCTGCTCCTCGGCCCGCTCGCCGGGACCGACGCCGAGCGGCTGCTGCGCCGGTACGGCCCTGACGTGCCGCCCCTGCTGGCGAGCCGGGTGCTGCGGGAGACCGGCGGCAATCCGGCCGGGCTGGTGTCCGTCACCGGACTGCTCGCCTCCGCCGCCCTGCCGGCCGAGGCGCTGCTCGCCCCGCGGCTCCCGCTCGGCGACGCCCTGCACACGCGGGTGACCGGCCTGCTGGCCGGCGTGCCGGAACCCGTGCGGGACGTCCTGCTGCTGGCCGCCGTGGCGGACACCGGTCGGCCGGAGCTGCTGCGGGAGGCCGCCCGCGCCGTGGACCCGGCGGGCGGCGCCCTGGACGCGGCCGAGGACCGTGGCCTGCTCCTGACGGAGTCCGGAACGGTCCGCTTCGGCCATCCGCTGCTGCGCTCCGCGGTGTACTGGGAGGCGTCCCGGGCCCGGCGGCGGCGTGCGCACCTGGCGTCGGCCGGGCGGGACGAGCCGGGCGCGTACCGGCGAGCGCTGCACCGGGCCCTCGCGTCGGCCGCCCCGGACGAGGGCACGGCCCGCGAGCTGGAGGACAGTGTGCCCGAGGACCTTCCCGAGGCCGCCGCGGTGCGCGAACTGGCCGCCGACCTGAGTCCGCGATCGGCGGACCGGGCCCGCGGACTGGTCCGGGCCGCGTGGGCGGCCCAGGTGCGGGACCAGACGGGGGAAGTGCGGCGGCTCGTGGCCCGTATCACCACCCTCTTCGCCGGCCGGTGCCCCGAGATCGCCGCGGCTGTCGCCGCGCTCGGCTCGCCGGGGCCCGCCGGTGAACCGGCCCTGCCGTGGCCGCCGTTCCCGCCGCCGGCCGCCGGACCCGGCCGGGGCGGGCCGTCCGCCTCGTGCGCGTCGGACGCCCGGCCGCCGGACCCGCTCACCGACGGGTGCCCCGCCCTGCTGTCCGCCCTGTGCTGGACCGACCGGACGGCCCACGCCGACCGGGGCAGGGCCCTGCTGGCGACGGCCGGTGCCGCGCTCACGCGGGGACGGTTCCCGCGGGACCCGCTCCGTGACGCCGCGCTGGTCTCGGTGGCGACGGCGCTGGACGACCCGCTCGCCGCCGAACGCCTGGGCGGGGCCGTGCTGGACTCGCTGACCGGCCCCGGGTACTTCGGTACCGCACGGGCGGTCCTGGCCCACCGCCAGCTCGCCCGGCTGCACCTCGGTGACCGGGAGGGCGTGCTGCGGGACGGCGACACCGGCGAGCGCTGGAGCCGAGCGGCGGACGATCCGCACGCCGCCGCCGTCTTCCGGTGCGGTGTGGCGCAGGTGCGGGCGTGGGAGGGCGCCGAGGAAGGGCATGCGGCGCTCACCGACGGCATCCTGGCCTTCGCGCTGCCCCGCGGTCTTCCCCTGCTGGCGTCCAGGGCCCGCTGGGCGAGGGGCTCGATGGCGCTCGCGCACGGTCGGCCGGAGGACGCGTACGAGGAGCTGCGGATGCTGTCGGACCCCGGCGGTGACGCGCGGCACCCGGTGGTGGCGGCCTGGGCGCTGGGCGATCTGGTCGCCGCCGCGGTCGCCTCCCGCAGGGGGGACGCCGTACGGGACCAGATGCGGTGGGCGGCCGAGGTCAACCGGTCGCTGCGGTCGGCTCCGCTGGAGCACCTGCTGGCCCGGTCGCTGGCGCTGCTCGCCGAGGGCGACGCGCCCGAGGAGCACTTCACCCGGGCGCTGGCCGTACCGGGAACCGGTGCGCTGCGGTACGAACAGGCGCGTACGCGGCTGGCGTTCGGGGAGTGGCTGCGGCGACGGCGGCGGGTGCTGGAGGCGCGGGAGCAGTTGCAGCGGGCCCGGGACGCGTTCGCGTGGGCCGGTGCGGCGGTGTGGGTGCGGCGGGCCGACTCCGAGTTGCTGGCCGCCGGGGACGCGACGGCGGCGGACCCGCCGCGGGACGCGGCCGGACTGGGGCTGACGCCGCGTGAGGCGGAGGTCGCCCGGCTGGCCGCGCAGGGGCTGAGCAACCAGGGCATCGGGTGGCAGCTCGGGCTGACCCACCGGACGGTCGCCAGTCACCTGTCGCGCGTCTTCGCGAAGGCCGGGGTGAGGTCCCGCAAGCAGCTTCCGGCGGTACTGGGGAGGTGACGTGCGCGGATCGGTGCGCCGGACACGCGCGAACCGGCGGCGGCCCTTGGGGGCGGGCCACCGCCGGCGGGACGCTCACCACCCGGCGTCACTCCGACCCCAGGGGCCGGGACGGGTCCCGGTGAAGACCGGGAGCCGGGTGGTCGCGGGAACTACTCCTTCCAGTCGGGGAACATCATGCCGATCACCTCCTTTTGGTCGACGTGCCTTCGGCAGGTGTCCGTCACGCGTCCGCGTGACCGGCCGAAGGAAGCGCGCGGGCCAGTACGAAGTACTTGCGGTGCAGGTCCTGGTCGGCCCGCTGCGTCAGCTCTCCGTCGTACAGGCCGTAGATGTGCTCCACGGTGAAGCCGTGGGCGGTGAGCAGTTCCGTCACCCGCTGCGGCGCGAACCAGTGCAGCAGGGCCCGTTCCTGGACGCGGGACCACGTGTCCGCCCGCCCGGTGGCCGTGAAGAGGTCGACGGTCAGCTCGGTCGTGTGCGCGGCCGGGTCGGCGGATCGGCCCCGTGTGAGGACCACCATGGCGTCCGTCTCGTCGATGGTCTGCCGTGCCGCCGCGCGGTCCTGGAACCCCGCGGTCGGCAGGTCGAACAGGAACAGGCCGCCGGCCCGCAGGGAGCGCCGTACGCCCGGGAAGACGCGCGCCAGTTCGTCCTCACCGGGCAGGTAGGTCAGCGGCTCGCCCATGGTGACGACCGCGTCGAAGGTGCCGAGCGCGGGCAGCGAACGGGCGTCGGCCGTCACGAAGACCACCTTGTCGGCGCCGTCCTTGTGCCGCGCGGCCTCGATCATCTCCGGCGACAGGTCGACGCCGGTGACGGTGAAGCCCAGCCGGGCCAGTTCGAGGGCGGACCTGCCCGTACCGCACCCCACGTCGAGCAGCCGGCGGCCGGGCACGCCGTGCTTCTCCAGGAGGTCTCGGTAGAGCCGGGCCCATCTCGTGTAGTCCTGGACCCGGGTGATCGCGTCGTAGTGCGCGCTCAGTCCCCGGTAGAAACTTCGGGCCAGGTCGTCGGAAGCGTCCCCGTGCACGGCGTCCCTCGCACATCTGTCGTTCGGTGGGTGTCCCCTCGTCCGGGGCACCACTGTGCCGTGGCTCTGTGGAACGTCAGTGGAACGTGTGTGGACGGGCTCGGCGGGAGCGGACGCCGGCTGGTTCAGCCGAGGCCGGCGCGGGCGGCCAGGCCGGCGGCCATGGTGCGGGCGGTCTGCGTGAGGCGGGGCAGGAAGTCGACCACCGCGTGGGCCAGGCGCGGCTCCTCGGCGTACAGCCGGGCGAGGGCCTCGGGCGGGGTGGAGATCTGCCAGAGGGAACCGGCGAGCAGGCTGACCGTGCTGACGAGGTCCCGGGTGGCGGCCTGGTCCAGAACCGGCTGGAAGGCGGAGCCGGTGTCCGCCATGTCGTCCAGGGCGCCGAGGGCGGCCAGCTTGTAGGTCAGGACCGCGTCGGCCGAGACATGCCGTTCCAGGTGGAGTGGGGCGTGGGCCAGGAGGTCGCAGAGCAGCGGCTGCTCCACGACCGTACGGGCGAGGGTCGCGGCCAGTTCGTCGGGGGTGCCGTCGGTGCGCCCGCCGAGCGCGTCCGCCAGCGCGGCGGCCCACCGGGTCCAGCACTCGGCGGTCAGGCGCAGGTAGATCTCCTCGCGGGTCTCGACGTAACGCAGTACCGCGGACTTGTTGATGCCGGCCCGGCCGGCGATGTCGGTGAGCGTCACCTCGCGTACGCCCTTCTCCAGGGCCAGCGAGCGCGCCGCGTCGACGATCGAGGCAAGCCGCAGTTCCTTGTGCTCCGGCCTGCGGGCGCGTCGTACGTGAGGAGGCAGCCTGTCCATGAGCCCACATTAACAGAACAGCGTTCTCTTGCTTTAGAGAACATTGTTGCCTTAAGTTCTCGGCATGACCGATTACGAGAAGCTGTACATCGGCGGTCGCTGGACCGAGCCCGCCAAGAAGGAACTGCTGGAGGTCCGCTCCCCGCACGACCGGTCCCTGGTCGGCCGGGCCGCCGAGGCCACCGAACCCGACGTGGACCTCGCCGTGGCCACCGCCCGCGAGGCTTTCGACCACGGACCCTGGCCCCGGCTGGCCCCGGCCGCCCGGCAGGAGGTCATCGCCCGTTTCAACGCCCTGTACGCCGAGCGCGCCGAGGAGATGGCCGACCTCACCACCGCGGAGAACGGCAGCGCCCGCTGGTTCACCGGCTGGACCGCCGCCGCGCTGCCCGAGCAGACCGACGCCTATCTGCGGGCCGCCGCGGCCCTGCCGTGGGAGGAGGAGCTGCCGCGGACCGAGGGCAGCACGGCCCGCACCCTGGTGCACCGGGAACCGGTGGGCGTGGTCGCGGCCGTCATCCCCTGGAACGCCCCGCACCAGTCTGCGCTCACCAAGCTCGTCCCCGCACTGCTGGCGGGCTGCACCGTGGTGCTGAAGACCTCACCGGAGAACGCGCTGGTCACCCTGGCGCTGGGGGAGATCTTCAGCGCGGCGGGCGTGCCGGAGGGCGTGGTCAGCATCCTGCCGGCCGACCGCCGCACCAGTGAGTACCTCATCTCCCATCCCGGCATCGACAAGATCGCCTTCACCGGGTCCACGGGCGCCGGACGCACCATCGCGGCGATCGCCGGCCGGCAGCTCAAGCGGGTCAGCCTCGAGCTCGGCGGCAAGTCCGCCGCCATCGTCCTGGAGGACGCCGACCTCGACGTGATGGCGGAAGGGCTGAAGTTCCTCTCCTTCGCGAACAACGGCGAGGCCTGCGTCGCGCACACCCGGATCCTGGTGCATCGCAGCCGCTACGAGGAGGCGGTGGCCCGGCTGAAGGAACTGGTCGAGTCGCTGACCGTCGGCGACCCGAGCGACCCGGACACCTTCATCGGGCCGATGGTCCGGGCCGACCAGCAGGAGCGCGTCCGGTCCTACATCGAGACCGGCATCCGCGAGGGCGCCCGGCTGGTCACCGGCGGTCCCGAGGTACCGGCCGGTCTGGAGGGCGGCTACTACGTCACCCCGACCCTCTTCGCCGACGTCGACAACTCCATGCGCATCGCCCAGGAGGAGATCTTCGGCCCGGTCCTCGTGGTCATCCCGTTCGAGGACGACGAGGACGCCGTCCGCATCGCCAACGACTCCCCGTACGGTCTCGGCGGCGGGGTCTGGACGGCCGACGAGGCACGGGCCCTGGGTATCGCCCGGCGCATCCGCACCGGCACCTTCTCCGTCAACGGGGCGCCGCCCTCCCTCGACGGGCCCTTCGGTGGATTCAAGGACAGCGGCATCGGCCGGGAGTTCGGCACGGCGGGGCTGACCCAGTACATCGAGTACAAGACGATCTCCGTCTGACCGGTCCCCCCATACACACAGCGCGGTGGGGGGGGGGGGGGGGGGCGCGGGGGCGGCCCGCCGCCCCCCCGCCCCAGGCGGGGCCCCGCCCCCCCCCCCCC
>NZ_JBUDHV010000016.1:22595-87808 GCF_054956795.1 Streptomyces sp. SYSU D01066-1
GGATCTGCCCGCCAGGACCGTACGGCTGACCTGCTCCTTCATGCACCGCGCCTCATGCGGCTGCCCCGACCCCTCCCGGGGGCCCGGCGCCCCCCCGGGCCCCCCCCCCCCCCCCCCCCGCGGCAGACGGGAGCAACACCGTGCACACCTCACACGTCACCCTCGGCGCCGGCGGCCTGCCCGTCGGCCCCATCGGCCTCGGCTGCATGGGCATGTCCCAGTTCTACGGCCCCGCCGACCGCGCGGAGTCGATCGCCACCGTGCGACTCGCCCTCGACCTGGGCGTGAACCTCCTCGACACCGCCGACGTCTACGGTGCCGTCGGGGCGGCGGCGGACACCAACGGGTTCGGTCACAACGAGACACTGCTCGGCGAGGCGGTCCGGGGCCGCCGGGACCGGGCCGTGATCGCCACCAAGTTCGGCGCCCGGCCCTCGGACGACGGCCGGGTGGTCCACGACGGCACCCCCGCGTACGTCCGGTCGGCCTGCGAGGCCAGCCTGCGCCGGCTCGGCACCGACCACATCGACCTGTACTACTGTCACCGGCTCGACCCGGCCGTCCCGGTCGAGGAGACCGTCGGCGCCATGGCCGAACTGCTCGCGGAGGGAAAGGTCACCGCGCTCGGGCTGAGCAACGCAGGCGCCGACGAGCTGCGCCGGGCGGCCCGTACCGCACCCGTCTCCGCCCTGCAGAGCGAGTACTCCCTGTGGGAGAGGGGCGTGGAGGACGAGATCCTGCCGCTCTGCCGGGAACTGGGCATCGCGCTGGTGCCGTACAGCCCGCTCGGCCGGGCCGCGCTGACCGGCCGGGTCGGTCCCGGCACCCGCCTGGGCGGTGACGACTTCCGCAGCACCCTGCCGAAGTTCTCGCCCGGCAACCTGCCGCACAACCTGCGGCTGGTGGACGGACTGAAGCGGTTCGCCCGGGAGCGGGGGGCCACCCCGGGCCAGGTCGCCCTGGCCTGGCTGCTGGCCCAGCCGCACACCGTCGTGCCGGTCCCGGGCACGAAACGGCCGGAGTTCCTGCGGGAGAACGCCGCGGCGGCGGACCTCAGCCTGGACGCCGGCGAGGTCGCCGCGCTCGGCGCGCTGTTCGCGCCGGAGCGCGTGCGCGGCGGCCAGTACGGCGAACTGCCCGTGTCCGGGCGGTAGGTCCGCCGGGAGGGGAACGCGGCTCACGCCTCCGGGTCCGGCGACGGGGCCAGGGCCCGCCCCCCGACGGTCTTCCAGTGCAGGAAGGAACTGAGCCAGGCGGTGAGGAAGAGGGCGCCGATCAGGTAGCCGACGGTGTTGAGGTCGATGCCGGCCAGCCAGGGCAGGGCCCGGCCGAGGGCGGGGACGCCGTCGGCCAGCAGCGTCACCAGGTTCACGGCGGCGACCAGGAGGGCCGCGGCGGCCGAGAGGCCGGTGGTGGTGAGGTTGTAGTGGATGCGGCGCAGCGGGTGGACGAACGCCCACCGGTACGCGGCCGACATGAAGGCCCCGTCGAGGGTGTCGAAGAGTGTCATCCCGCAGGTGAACAGGAGCGGGAGGAGCATCAGCGCCCACCAGGGGACGCCGGAGGCGGCACCCGCGCCGGACAGGACCAGCAGGGACACCTCGGTGGCCGTGTCGAAGCCCAGGCCGAAGAGCAGGCCGAGCGGGAAGAGGTGCCAAGGACGCGTGGTCGACGCGGTCAGCCGGCGCAGCAGGCGCGAGAGCAGTCCCCGGCCGTCCAGTATCTCGTCCAGGCGGGCCTCGTCGTGCTCGCCCCGGCGCGCGGACCGGTACAGGGCCGCCATGCGGCGCAGGGCCAGCAGGTTGAGGACACCCAGCAGCAGCAGGAAGGCCGTGGAGACGGACGTACCGAGCACGCCCAGGACCTGGTGGGCGGCGGAGGAGTCGTCGGTCAGCCGGGAGGCCAGGCGGGCCCCCAGGGCGGTCAGCAGGCTGAGCAGCACGACCACCGAGGAGTGGCCCAGGGCGAACCAGAAGCCGAGGTGGGCCGAGGGCCGCCCAGCGGCCAGGAACCGGCGGGTGGTGTTGTCGATGGCCGCGATGTGGTCGGCGTCGAAGGCGTGCCGCACGCCGAGCATGTACGCCGTCAGGCCGAGGCCGGTGCCGAAGACCTGGGTGCCGACGGAGAAGCGGTGCCCGGACACGGCGCCGGCCAGCGCGACGAAGGCGGCGACGGTCACGGCGGCGATCGCGGAGAGCAGCAGGATCGTGCTCCGGTGGGCCGCGGGCGTCCGGGCGGGCCGGGTGGCCGTCTCAGTCCGTGGCACCGGACCCCCAGGGCTGGACCTGGACCGAGTAGGAGGCGCCGAGCCGCTTGGCCCGGAAGCCCAGGGCCCGCACGGTGTCCAGCAGCGCACACGTCATGAGGCCCTCGACATGGGTGACGCGCGGGTCCAGCGGGGTGTACGCCGCCTCGTGCGGGGCCCAGCTCACGAGCAGGGACCCCGGCCCGTAGTGCTCGGGGCAGGAACGGATCTCCACTCCTCCGGTCAGGGCGCCTCCGGTCGGGTTGTCGGCCTGGATGCCGAAGCCCGCGCGCAGCAGGGCGTGGACGAGGTCGGGTGCCAGGTCCACGTCGTGGAGGTCGAGGGTGGTGACGATGTGGCGCGCCTGCCGGCGCAGGATTTCGTCGGTGTGGTCGGGGACGGCCGTCGCGGGGCCGTGGTGGGTGTGGGGCATGGGATCACCGGGAGGAAGTGGGTACGCGGTGCCGCGAGCGCGGCGGGCGCAGGTGGTAGCGGTGGATGTCGGGGGCGCAGCAGACCCGGTGGGTCCAGGCCCGGCGGGCGCCGAGGAGGGCCGGTACGGAGGCGGCCACCGCGGCTCCGGCCAGGGGCGCCAGCATGTAGGCCCAGAACAGGTGGTAGTCGCCCGAGACGACGTGCGGGCCGAAGTTGCGCGCCGGGTTGAAGCTGGCCCCGGTCCGGGAGCCGGTGGACGTGATCAGCGCCGCGACGACGGCGCCGAGCACCCAGGGGGTGGAGCGCGGCCGGGGCCGGCTGGTCATGGCGGCCAGGGCCCACAGCAGGACAGCGGTGCTGAGAAGTTCACCGAGGGCCACCACGACGGGGCCGCCCCAGCCGGCGCCGGGCTGGATCAGCCCGTAGCGCACCTCGGTGACCCGCTCCCCCCAGAGCGTCCGGGCCAGCAGCACCCCGAGGACGGAACCGGTGAGCTGGAAGACGCCGTAGGCGATCAGGTCGGCGACGCCGAGGACGCCGCGCAGGGCCATGAAGAGGCTGATCGCCGGGTTGAGGTGGGCGCCGGACTCCTTGCCGGGCGGGGTGAGGGCGAACACCGCGACCGCGCCGCCCACCGAGACGCCGACGACGGCCAGGCGCGGCAGGAGCGGCCACGAGGAGAGGTGGGCGCCGTCGGCCCGCATGATGAGGGAGACCGCGGTGAGCGCGGCCAGCACGAGCCAGGCCGAGCCCAGCGCCTCCGCGAGGTACGAGGACAGCGGCCGGCCCCGGACCACCCACCGCGCGGCGGGCGGGCCGTGGGTGTCCGCCGCCGTGGGGCCGTCCGGCCGCCGGCGGAACCCGGTCACGGCAGCCTGGGCGTGGTGACGCCGATCATCGTGTCCCGGGTGACGAGGGCGGCGAGTTCCTCCTCGCTCAGCTCCTCGGTCCCGGCGGGGCGCATCGGCAGGACCAGGTAGCGCATGTTGGCGTTGCTGTCGTGGACGCGGATGGTCACGTCCTGGGGCACGTCCGTGCCGAACTCCCGCAGCAGGGCGCGCGGTTCGCGGACGGCACGGGCCCGGTAGGGGCGGCTCTTGTACCAGTCCGGGGGCAGGCCGAGCACGGGACGCGGGTAGCACGAGCAGAGGGTGCACACCACGAGGTTGTGCACCTCGGGTGTCTGCTCCAGCACGATCAGCCTGGTGCCGTCGTAGTTGTCGATGCCGAACTCCTCGATGGCGGCGGTGCCGTCGGCGAGCAGGCGTTCCTTGAAGTCGGGGTCGGTCCAGGCGCGGGCGACCAGGGCGGAGCCGAGGGCGGGCCGGTGCGCGTCGAGCGTCTCGACCATGGCGCGTACCTCGTCCGCGGTGATCAGGCCCTTGTCGACGAGGAGTTCGCGGACGGCCTGGTGCAGGACGTCGAAGTAGTCGGGTTCCTCGGCGGCCGTCTCGATGGGGGCGTGCGGGTCCGGGGCGTCCGGGGCGCCGTGCGTGTGGTCACCGTGATCGACGATGCCGGTCTCGTGGGCGTTCGTCATCGACGTCATCGTCCTTCCGTGCCGGAGCGGTCGTCGACCTGTTCCAGCCAGTGCTCGTAGATCTCCAGTTCCAGGACGTCGTCCGCCGGCCCGTCGTAGTCGGGCCAGAGCGCCGACTGCTCGATGCGGACCCGGTACAGGCGGACCTCGCCGCCCTCGTTGACGCCGTACGCCTCCCGCTCGGGGTTGAGGAAGCGGGGCAGGACGCGCTCGATCCGGCCCTCCTTGCCGCGGACGTAGACCGGGGTGCGGACATGGCCCGGAGCGTCGCGGTCGGCGATGCGGACCCTCTGGTCCGGTACGAAGCGGGTGCTCATGCGGCGGCCTCCGTGAGCCGGTCCCGGATCTCGTTCATCTTGGCGCCCAGTTCCTCCGAGGTGATGACGCCCTTCTCGATCAGCACCTTGGACGCGGAGACGGCCCACCGCTCGTAGTAGGTGAGTTCGCCGATGATCTCGGCCCCGAGGTCCTCCACTCCCCGGCGCTTCTCCTCGGTGTTGACGAGCTTGTGCGCGGCGAGGACGTTGAGCAGCGCGTGGCAGCTCTTCTCGAAGGGCGTCATCTCGTGGTCGGACGGGACGACCGGTCCGGCCGGCAGCCCGCCCAGATCGTGTGCGGGGCGCACGATCATGTCGCGTTTGGTGGCCACTGCTCCTCCTTGGCGAGGTCGCTTCTGTCGTGTTTGCCGGGAATAGCTTGCGGGCGGCGGGTGTTGCCGGGCATCCGTCAAACGACTACCGGTCCCGGGCGAGACATGTGTGAGTGGGAGAGGTGTGCCCCTGTGCCGTCTTCGGGCCGCCCGCCGTCACCTGCCCGGCGGTGTCCGGCCGGTGACGCGCACACCGGCCTGCGGGACCGTACGTCGGATGACGGATGGTCCCGCCGCCATACCGCGTGATCCTGGCGGGAACCCACTCGGGTCCTTACGGAAAGGCATGTCATGGCACAGGATCAGGTGGCCGGCCGGCACATCTTCGTCGATCTGGGACGGCTCACCCTGGAGATGCGGTTCCAGGCCGGCGGGCGGATGACCTTCACCGTCGTCGAGGGCGGGGACCTGGTACCGAACGGCCACACGGAGACCGTGGACATCACCTCCGCGGAGATCCGTCCCGAGGTGTTCCTGACCTCGTGGAAGGAGGAGTCCGGTGCCACCATCACGCACCTGGAGGACTTCGAACGCGGCCGGGTCCACTCACGCATCACCCTGCCGGACGGCACCCCGCTCGCCCTGACCGGAACCATCGCGGTCCTGGGCTGAGGGCCGTACCGCAGTCTCCCCCGTCGTCAACCAGCAGGAGGTTCCTGTCATGTCGTCTGTCCGCGCGGTCCTGGTGGACCAGCCGGCCGGTGCCCTGCGCATCGGCCGGCGCGACCTCCCCGACCCCGGTCCCTTCGACGTACGGGTCACCGTCGAGGCGTGCGGGGTGTGCCACACCGATTCACTGATGGTCGAGGGGCTGGTGCCCGGCCTGGCCCACCCGGTGACCCCGGGCCACGAGATAGCCGGCCGGATCGACGCCGTCGGCACGTACGCGACCGGCTGGCAGGTCGGTGACCGGGTCGCCGTCGGCTGGTTCGGCGGGCACTGCGGTCACTGCGTGCCCTGCCGCCGGGGCGACTTCATCCACTGCACCGAGCTCAAGGTCCCCGGCTGGGCCTACCCGGGTGGCTACGGCGACGCCCTGAACGTCCCCGCCAACGCCCTGGCCCGGATTCCGGACGGGATGAGCGCGGTGGACGCGGCTCCGCCGGCCTGCGCGGGGGTGACCACCTTCAACGCCCTGCGCCGCTCGGGCGCGGGACCGGGCGACCTGGTGGCGATCCCCGGGCTGGGCGGACTGGGGCATCTGGGCGTGCAGTTCGCGGTCCGGATGGGCTTCGAGACGGTGGTCATCGCGCGCGGCGCGGAGAAGCGGGCGCTCGCCGAGGAACTGGGCGCGCACCACTACATCGACTCCACGGCCCAGGAGATGAGCCCCGCCCTGCAGGCGCTCGGCGGCGCGCGCGGTGCTCGCCACGGCGGGCAACTCGGAGACGATGTCGGCGGCCGTCGACGGTCTGGGGCCGGACGGTGAACTGGTCGTCCTGGGCGTCGGCCCGGAGCCGATGCGGATCGGCCCGTTGCAGCTGATCGACCTGTCGAAGCGGATCTCCGGCCTGCCCAGCGGCACCGCGGCCGACATCGAGGACACCCTGCGGTTCGCCGCGCTGACCGGGGTCAGGCCGCATGTCGAGGAGATGCCGCTGGAACGGGCGGCCGAGGCGTACGCGCGCATGATGGACAACCGGGCCCGTTTCCGCATGGTGCTCACCACCGGCGCCTGAGCACGGGACACACACGACCGGCGGTCGTACCGGGCACCTGGGGTGCCGGTACGGCCGCCGGTCGTCGTGCTGCCGGGTCTCCGTGCCGTCGGGGCAGCGGCGGGCGGTCAGCGGCGGGCGGGTCCGCTGCCGATGGGGAAGCGGTACAGCGCGTACGGCTTGACCCGCAGGTCCACGCCGCCGTTGTAGGCGGCCTGGCGGTTGAGCTGGTTGGCGACGACGTAGAGGTGCCGGTCGTAGCCGACGGACAGGGTGTCGGGCCACACCAGGCGATCGTCACGGATCAGGGTGCGGTAGGTGCCGTCGAGTTCCCGGCGGACGATGGCGTTGTTCTCCAGGTCCCCGCCGTAGACGCGGCCGGCCCGGTCGGTCTCCAGACCGTCGGACATGCCCTTGGCTCCCAGATCGCGGACGGGGACGGCAAACGCGCCGTGGTCCGGCCGCGCGCGGATCAGGTCCCTGGTCCGCACCGCGTACAGGCGGCGGCTGGAGAGCGGGCAGTAGTACAGCCACTCGCCGTCGGGGCTGAGCGCGATGCCGTCCGCGCCGATGTTGACGGGCGTGGCCGGTGTGGTGGCGTCCGGGCTGTTCGTCAGCGGGCGGCCCTCGACCACGGGGACGAACCCGGGCACCGGCCGGGTGGACGGCGCGTCGTCCAGGCACCGCCAGGAGGTGCCGCTCGCCAGGTGGACGACGATCAGGCCGTTGGGGCCGTCCGGGGTGGCGTCGGTGAGGTAGGCGTAGCCACGGCTCAGGTCGAAGCGGACGTCGTTGATGAAGCTGCGCGGACCGGCGACGGAGCGGGGCAGCAGGATGGTGCGGACCACCCGGTCGGTGGCGAGGTCGATGGCGACCAGCTTCGGTCCGCCGTAGGGTGCGTCGGCCCACTCGATGCGGCCGGTGTCCACGACCCACAGCCGTTCGGCGGCGTCGACGACCACGCTCTGCACGCCGAGGAAGTGCCGCGCGGGGCGCGAGCTGTCCGGCCGGTTGACGGCCCGGTCGGGATAGGCGACGGCTTTGCCGTCCCGGATCTCGGCCACGGAGAACGGGACGTCGTCGCCCCAGCGCGGGAAGTTGACGAAGATCCGTCCCGAGCGGGACACCGTGACACCGGTGGGCATCGCGCCGTCGAAGGTCGCGACCGTCTCCAGCCGGGGCTGGTGGTGGCCGCCGCCCGTGCCGGGGCGGGCCGCGGCCGGCGCGGCGCCGGCCGCCAGGGCCCCTCCGACCACGAGGGACAGGCCGAGGACCGCTCTGCGGCCCATGCCGGAGTGTGGGGTGGGGGAGGGTATGGACATGGGTGACTCCAGTGTTTCTCGTCGCCCTCGTGACCGCGGAGGTCGTGAGGTGCCGGTCGGTACCGGTCCAGTGGACCGCGGGCGGCCCCGGCACGCTTCCGTCGAATGACTGAGGGCCAGGGCCCGTTGACCGCCGGGAGCCCGCGGTCCCCGGACGGAGTGGTCTACAGCTCGATCTCGGCCAGCCGCTCGATCTCGATGCCGTTCACCGTGAGGGTCGCCGCCCGTTCGGCGAAGCCCCGCAGGTGGGAGCTGGCCGAGTGGGCCCGCAGGTGTTCCTCGCTCTGCCACACCTCGTGCATGACGAGCAGGCCGGGGTCGTCCAGCCCCTCGTGCGGCACGTAGGTGAGGCAGCCGTCCTCCTGGCGGGTGGCGGACACCAGGGCGGGCAGCGCGTCCCACAACTCCTGTTCCTTGCCGGGGCGCGCCTTCATGCGGGCGACGAGGACGATGGGCCCGGTGTGACGGTCGGTCATGTGCTTCTCCTCGGATGGACAGTTCGTCGGAAGGGGCGGCCGGTGGGTCAGGCCAGGCGTCCGCCGCCGTCCACGTGCAGGACAGTGCCGGTGACGTACGGATTGTCGATGGCGAACAACACCGCGGCGACGAGGTCGTCGGGGGTGCCGACGCGGCGGGCCGGGTTGCTCGCGGCCACCGACTGGAGGAACGCCCGCTTGTCCGCGCCGAGCTTGTCCCAGGCGCCGCTGTCGACGATACCCGGGGACACGGCGTTGACCCGGAGCGGCGCGATCTCCACGGCGAGGGCCTGGACCAGGAAGGCGAGGGCGCCGTTGGTGGTGGCCATCACGGTCCGCTCGGGGGCGGGGCGCCAGGCCGCCACGCCGGAGAAGAAGGTGAGGGAGCCGCCTTCCCGGGCCTGCCCGGCCAGGTGCTTGGCGAGGAACAGGGGGCCGATCACCTTGGCCGCGAAGGCCCGCTGGACGTCCTCGGGGACGAGTTCGGACAGCGGCCCGTTGGCCGGCACGGCCGCCGTTGAGACGAAGTGGTCGAAGGCGCCCGCCTCCTCGGCCAGGTGCGCTATCGATGCCTCGTCGGTGATGTCGAAGCGGACGGTACGGGCCGTGCCCGGCAGTTCGGCGGCCGTCTTCTCCAGCTTGGCGAGGTCCGGGCCGGCGAGGACCAGGTCGGCTCCCTCGGCGGAGGCGGTCCGGGCGAGGTGGCGTCCGATCGCCGAGCCGGCCCCGACGACGACGAGACGCTGGCCGGCGCGCTTGAGGGGGGCGCCGGCGGGGGTGGTGGACGTGCTGCTCACGGGTTTCTCCTTCGACGGGACCGGCACCGGGCCGGTGTGCGGGGCGGGATCAACTCTCGCCGTGGTGGGGCGATGAGGCCAATGCTTGTTCTTGCACATATCCATAAGCTGCGCGCATGACGGAAGGTACGGGTGAGCCGTCCGGCAGGCGGGGCGCGTCGCGGTGCGGTGGTCAGCCGACGGCGACGGTGTTCAGCAGGGGTGCTCCGTCCGCGTAGCGCCGCAACTGCCTCACCAGGAAGGCCGCGGAGTCCTCCGCGAAGGCGTCGGTGAACGCGCCGACGTGCGGGGTGATCAGTGCTTCCGGCTGCCGCCACAGCGGGTGCGCGCCGGGCAGTGGCTCGGGCGCCACCACGTCCAGCGCCGCCCGCAGCCGCCCGGAGACCACCTCACGGGTCAGGGCGTCGGTGTCGACCAGTTCGCCCCTGCCGACGTTCACCAGGATCGCGCCGTCCTTGAGCGAGGCAAGCCGGTGGGCGTCGAACATGCCGCGGGTCTCCTCGGTCAGCGGCGCGCACAGCAGCACGGCGTCCGCGGCGGGCAGCAGGGACGGCAGGTCCCGCGCGGCGTGCACGGGTGCGTCACCGCCGGGCCGGGCGGAGCGGGCGACCGGGACGAGGTCGCAGCCGAAGGGTTCCAGCAGCCGCGCGACGGCGGTCCCGACGGCTCCGGCCCCCACGACGACCACGCGCTTGCCGCGCAGCGTCAGGCGGCCGGCCGGAGCCCAGGCACCTGTCCGCTGCCCGCGTACGAAGCGGGGAATCCGGCCCGCCGAGGCCAGCAGCAGGGTCACCGCCAGCTCCGCGGTCGCCTCGGCGTGCACACCGCGCCCGGTGCACAGCAGGGCTCCCGGCGGCAGCAGGTCCAGGTGCGGGGTCAGGTGGTCGTGGCCGGAGCTGAGGACCTGCAGCACCTCGAGGCGCCTGGCGCGGGAGACCATGGCGATCAGCGCCTCATGGCCGCCCGCCCCGGGGAACCCGGTGAGGAAGCGGACCTCCTCGGGCGGCGTGGGACAGGTGTCCGTGCCGTCCCAGTAGTGGCAGTCGAGCCCGTCGGGCAGCGCCGGCAGGTCCTTCGGCTCGTACGGGATCCACACCACCGGTCTCATGGGGAGACTCCTCGACAGGTCGTCGCACCCGGCTCCTGGGCATCGGCTGCGTCGGGCTCCGTCTCCCGGAGCCCGGGATACATGTTCTACGGGGACCGCCAAAGTGAAACACATGTGTCCCACCGGGTGTGCTCCTGGCCGCACCGGCCCCGACCGTCCCCGGTGAGTCACGCCGACCCGGCCCGTAAGTCGTTAGACGGATTCCCGCGCCGCCGAGCGCCGTGAAGCTGGACCCGTACTCGGCGCCGCACCCGCGGCCCGCCCACCGTGGAGGGAAAGAACCATGCCGTTCATCACCGTCGGCCGGGAGAACACCACCGACATCGAGCTGTACTACGAGGACCACGGCACCGGCCGTCCGGTCGTCCTGATCCACGGCTACCCGCTGGACGGACACTCCTGGGAGAAGCAGACCGCTGCGCTGCTGGACGCCGGTTACCGGGTCATCACGTACGACCGCCGCGGTTTCGGCCGCTCCTCGCAGCCCACCACCGGCTACGACTACGACACCTTCGCCGCCGACCTCAACACCGTCCTGGAGACCCTCGACCTCCAGGGCGTCACCCTCGTCGGCTTCTCGATGGGCACCGGCGAGGTCGGCCGCTACCTCGGCACCTACGGCTCCGCCCGCGTCGCCAAGGCCGCCTTCCTCGCCTCCCTGGAGCCCTTCCTGCTGAAGACCGACGACAACCCCGACGGCGCCGCCGGCCAGGCGTTCTTCCAGGACATCTCCGACACGGTCAAGGAAGACCGCTATGCCTACTACATCGCCTTCTACCGGGACTTCTACAACCTGGACGACAACCTCGGCACCCGGATCGGCGAGGAGGCCGTCCGCAACAGCTGGAACACGGCCGCCGCCGGTGGCTCCTACGCCGCCTCCGCCGCGCCCCTGACCTGGCCGACCGACTTCCGGGCCGACATCCCCAAGATCGACGTGCCGGCCCTGATCCTGCACGGCACCGCCGACAACATCCTGCCCATCGACTCGACCGCCCGCCCCTTCCACAAGGCCCTCCCGCACGCCGACTACGTCGAGATCGACGGCGCCCCGCACGGCCTGCTGTGGACCCACGCCGCCGAGGTCAACGAGGCGCTCCTCGCGTTCCTCGCCAAGTGATCCGGCGCCGGCGGCCTTTCCCGGGAGGATGACGCCGCCGGACGCGTACCGCGAGAGCCCCCCGGGACACCTGCCCGGGGGGCTCTCGCGGCGTGCGTCCGCTCCCGTGTCACACGGCGTCCAGGGCGGCGCGGACACGGGCGGCGCGCACGGCGGCCGACAGCGCGGCGATGTCGTAGGCACCGTCGTGCCTGCGTCCGTCGACGAAGAAGGTGGGGGTGCCGGCCACGCCGCTCAGATCGGCGGAGTCCACGTCCTCGGCGCCCCGCGCCGCACCCGTTCCCGCCCGGGCGTCGGCCATGAACCGCTCCACGTCGAGCCCCGCCTCGACGGCGTAACCCCGCAGGTCCCGCCCGCTCAACGCGCCCTGGTGTGCCATCAGCAGGTCGTGCATCTCCCAGTACCGGCCCTGCGTCGCCGCGGCCTCGGCCGCCTCCGCCGCCGCCTGCGCGTGGGGGTGGACGTCCGTGAGCGGCAGGTGCCGCCACACGTAGCGCACGTCGCCGGAGTCCCGCAGCAGCTCGCGCACGACGGGCTCGGCCAGCCCGCGGTAGGGGCACTCGTAGTCGCCGTACTCCACCACCGTCACGGGCGCGTCCCGCGGACCCCGTACGTGGTCGCGGGTGTCGTCGACCGGTACCGCGAGGTCGACGATGGCCTCGGCGCGGCCGATGACGCTGCGCAGTTCCAGGCCGTGCGGGAGTTTCGCCAGGGCCGCGTTGACCGCCCAGCTCAGGGCGACGGAGCACAGGACGGCGGTCAGGGTGCCGATCTTGGCCTGCTGGAGTGCCGCGCCGTCGAAGGCGAGGGTCGCGATCAGCAGCGAGACGGTGAAACCGACTCCGGCGACGGTCCCGTCGGCGGCGAGTGCGCCGACGCCGACGGGCAGCGTCACGCGGTCCCGCCCGATGGTGGTGACCAGCAGTGACGTCCCCATGATGCCGACGGGTTCGCCCACCACGTGGGCCAGCACGATGCCCAGGGTGACCGGTGAGGTGAAGGCGTCGGCGAGCTGGCCGGCGGTGATCGGGATGGGCCGCCGGCCGTCACGGACAGGTCCGTCCGCCAGAACGACTCGTACCCGCCCGGCGCCGCGTTCGCCCAGGCGAGGGCGGTGACCACCGCGACGGTCAGGACGGCGGCGCTGCCGGTCTCGGTGCGCAGGAAGTCGCGGAGCGGGAACCGGGAGGAGTCGCCGCACTGCGTCCGTCCGGTGAGGGAGGACGGATCGACGGGTGTGCTCATACGGTTCTCCGGCGGCCGGACGCCTGCCTGCGGAGGCTGTTCACATGTTCCCCTGGCGTCGGGTCGCGCGCGGGGGCACGGCTCGGGCCGGGCCTCCGTCGCGCCGGTGCGGATCGGGTCTGGCCGTCCGGGTGCCGGCCCGCGGGCCGCCGCGGTGGGCGGGCCGGGGCCCGGGAGCCGGACCGGCGGTCGCCTCCGTCGCCGCCACGGCGGGCGGGGCGGGACGACGGGCCGGGGCGTCACGGACGCCGCCGATGGCCAAGATCAGCCCCTTGCCCGCCGGCCCGGCCCGGCCCCCGTGTGCGTCACGGGACCGGTGTTCGCACCGATTCGTCCGCAGTCGTTCTACCGATGCGCGGTCGGGTGAGGTCGCCCAGGATGAAGGACGTGAGCACGCGCACCTGACCGAAAGCGCGCACCCGACGGGAGAGAGAGCACCCGATGAGCGACAGAAGTGCCTTCGCCGGCCCCGGGACCCGGGACGGCCGTGTTCCCCCGGTCCTCGTCACGACGGTCCGGCGGCTGTTCGCCCCCACGGGTCCCGACACGTTGCACTGCCGCTTGCGCTACACCCTGGACGATCCCTACGCCGTCGCCCTGGACCTCTTCGTGGACCCGGCGACCGACCTGCGCGTGACCTGGGTCGTCTCCCGTGAACTGCTGGACCGGGGAACGCGGGGCGCCAGCGGGGTCGGCGACTTCCGGGTCCGGCCGGTCGGCGACCGGTACGGAACGGCCGGTGCCCTCCGTCTCACCCTTCTGCGTCCCGAGGGCCGGGTGTGCCTGGAGACGGGGCTGAGCGGTGTACGGCGGTGGCTGGACGCCACGTACGCCCTGGTACCGGCCGGCCACGAGAGCCGGCTGCTCGACTGGGACGCCCTGGAAGCCGCTCTTCTGGGACGCGGCGGACGCCCCGCCTAGCTAATTGTTGTGGACCACTCGGTAACTGACCACGGGCAGCGGGAACTCCGCGCTGTGCAGGCTGCCGACGATGAAGTACGAGTCGCCGCTCTGTCCCGGCAGGCCGGTGCGGCAGTCCGGGTTGTAGTAGGCGTACAGGTCGGAGTCCGACACGTCCACGGCGGACAGCGCGGGTGCGGAGAGGTTGTGGCACGAGGTGTCGTCGAGGTCCACGACGGTCCGCGTGCCCGTCAGGCCGGAGCCCGTGTAGAGGGAGATACCCCAGGGGAAGGCGGCCGCCGAGGCCGGCACCCCGGTCGCGGTGAGACCGGCCAGGGTGGCCGCGCCGAGGACGGCCGTCGTGAGGACATGGCGGGCACGGCGTCGCGTCATGGGGCCACCTCGCTGTCGGGCTGCCGGGAAGAAGGCGGCCTGGGCGTTCCGTGGACGTGTGCCCAGGCCGTGTCCATCGTCACCGACTCACACGTGTGTGTATAGAGGGGATTGAGACATGTGCCCGTGCCCAGGGGCACGGGTCGCGTCCGGTACGTCGGTCGATCGACCGAAGCGCGGTGATCCGCCCCCGGGTTCACTCGGTCCCTGACCACCGACGCGTCCGCCCCTGGTACCGGGCGGCCGACAGCCAGACGGGAGCCTTCCGTGCCCGCCCCCTCCGTCTTCTCCGCGCCGCCGCCCGACGGCTGCGGCCACCGTGCCGTCCCGCGCCGCTTCTCCACCGCCCGGCGGCAGCTCGCCGCCATGGGCGGCATCACCCTGGTCACGGTCCTCGCGGCCACGGCCAACGCCACGGCTCCGGCGGCCTCGACGGCTCCCCCGGCACCACAACGGGCCCGCTTCCAGGTGTCCCGCGGTACGGAGATCCACGGCGTGGGACCGGTCGGCAGTCAAACAACCGATGCCGCTCCCGTAGCCCGCTGACACGCTGGCGGCGGCAGGCCCCCGGGTCCGTCCGCACCGCCGCGGTGCGGCACTACAAAAGGAGCATCCACATGACCAGTGCGTCCGCCCCGACCGGTCTCGTCCTGATCGACACCGTCAACGAGGTCTTCACCGAAGGAGGCAAGGGCTACCCGGGCTTCCAGGCGGAGTTCGAGCGCATCGGCACCCTGGACAACCTCAGGCGGCTGCTGGCCGGTTTCCGGGACAAGGGCCACCCGGCCTTCTTCTCTCCGATGTCCTACACCGACGAGGAGTACGACAACTGGAAGCACCGCTCCGGCATCCACCGCATGATGTTCGACAACCGCATGTTCGAGGCGGGCAGCTGGGGCGCCGAGTTCCACCCCGATCTCCGGCCCGGTCCCGGTGACGTGACGATCGCCCCGCACAAGAACCTCGATGTCTTCGCCACCACCGACCTCGACATCCAGCTCAAGCGCCGCGGCATCGAGCACATCGCCGTGGCGGGCATGATCGGGACCATGTGTGTGGAGTCCACCGCCCGCAGCGCCATGGAGCGGGGCTACCGGGTGACCCTCGTCAAGGACGCCACCGCGCCCGACGGCGACGCCGGCTCCTACGAGCAGATGGTGAACCGTTACGCGCTCATCGCCCATGACGTGCTCACCACCGAGGAACTGCTGTCCCACGCCGACTTCTGAGGCACGGACGCGTCCGTCCCCCGGCCTGCCCCACCTCCCCCGACAGCATGAGCAAGGCGCGCGACGCGCGTCGAAGGGATCACCTCCATGGCGACCTCCTTTCCCGAGATCGGCGACCGACCCGAGGACCTCGTCGGCCTGGCCTCGGTCCGGCTGACCGAGGAGCAGCTCGCCCGTGCGGGCCGGTACGCGGAGCCGGAGGAGGTCACCGACGGACAGGTGCTGTTCGACGTCGGGGACGACTGCGGTGACCTCCTGCTGTGCGGCAGCGCCCGGCTGGAGGCGGTGCGGCCGTCCCGGGCGCCGGGCCGGGACGAGGTTCTGCTGCGGTACGGGCCCGGCCAGTTCGTAGGTGAGCTCGGGCTGCTCACCGGTCAGCGCCGGCACCTGCGGGTGAGGGTGCGCAGGCCGGGCACCGTGCACCGGGTGGCCGCCGGGTCGTTCCGGCTGCTGATGGCGCGGGAGACCGAGCTGTCGGACCTGTTCCTGCGCTCTTTCCTGGCCCGGCGCCGGCTGCTGCGGCAGGAGACCGCCCAGACGCTGCGGATGGTGGGCGACCCGGACTCGGCCGAGGGCCTGCGGCTGCGCACCTTCCTGGCCCGCCAAGGGGTGGCCCACTCCTGGGTGCCGGACGGCTCGGCGGAGGGGACCGCCCTGCTCGGGGCCGCCGGACTGACCGTCACCGACCTGCCGGTCGCCTCGATCGGGGCCGAGGTGCTGACGGCTGTCACCCCTGGCGCGCTCAGCGAGCGGCTGAACCTCTCCTTCCGCGACACCGGCGGCGGTACGGCCGACCTGACCGTGGTGGGCGCGGGGCCCGCCGGGCTGGCGGCCGCCGTGCACGGGGCCTCCGAGGGGCTGGAGACGGTGCTGCTCGACGCGGTCGCCACCGGCGGCCAGGCCGCCACCAGCGCGCGCATCGAGAACTACCTCGGCTTCCCGTTCGGGCTGAGCGGCGCGGACCTCACCGCACGCGCCGCCGTGCAGGCCCTGAAGTTCGGCGCCAGGATCGCCAGTCCGTGCACGGTCGTCGCACTGGAGCCGGGCACCCGGGAGCACGTGGTCACCCTCTCCGACGGGGCACGGATCCGGACCCGGGCCGTGGTCCTCGCCACCGGCGCCGCCTACCGCGCCCTGCCCGTCGACCGGTGGGACGAGCTGACCGGGCGCGGCATCCACTACTCGGCCACGGACATGGAGGCGCAGACGGTGGCCGGAGCCCCGGTGGCCGTCGTCGGCGGGGCGAACTCGGCGGGCCAGGCGGCGCTGCACCTCGCGCGTCACGCGCGGACGGTCACTCTGGTGGTGCGCGGTGCCGACCTGGGGACCCGTATGTCCGCCTATCTGGTGGAGCGTGTCCTCGCGGACCCGCGCATCACGGTCCTGACGGGCACCCGGGTCGCGGCGCTGCACGGTGCCGAGCGGCTGGAGGGGGTGACGCTGGCCCGGCACGGCAGCCCGGTGCGCCGGATCTCCTGCGCCGGCCTGTTCTGCTTCATTGGCGCGGAGCCGGCCACGGATTGGCTGACGGGGGTGGCGCTGGACGACAACGGGTTCGTCCGCACCGACCTCGCACTGCCGGACACGGACCTGGGTCCCCGCTGGCGGGACGCGGGGCGCGCGCCGCTGCCCTACGAGACGAGCGTGCCGGGCGTGTTCGCCGCGGGTGACGTGCGGACCGCGTCACTGAAGCGGGTGGCCGCCGCCGCGGGCGACGGTGCGAGCGCCGTCCGGTCGGTGCACCAGTACCTGGCCCTGTCCGCCCGGCTCTGACCGGTCACCGGCGTGCCGCCCCGGAGCGCCCGCGTGCCTCGCGCAGCAGGTTGTTGTGGGCGCGGCGCAGGAACTTCGCGGCCGGGCACTCCCGCGCGTCGGCCCGGCACTGGCGGCAGTCGCGCAGGTGCGACGCGTACGCGTCGGCCGCCTGGTCGAGGCGGTCCTGGGAGGAAGACATGGTGCTCCCGGTGAGAGTCGTGCTGCCATGGGTGGGCAGTGAGATACGTGTTTCACTTTGGTCGTGACACCGGAAGTATGACAAGCTCCCGACCTTTGATACATATGCTGATACATGAGCGCCGTACGCACACGTACCGACGGTCCGGACGGCGTGCCCGCCGGCCGTGGTCGTGCGGTGTGCGCGCGGTGCGCCGACAGGAGGAGGGCTCATGCCCGACGTCCCGCTCAGTGAGAGCATCGTCCGCGTCGACGACCGGGTGTTCCTGGTCCCGGGGAGCGACACCAACTGGGTGATCCTCAAGGAGGGCGACGCGGCCCTTCTCGTCGACACCGGTTATCCCGGTGACCACGACCGGGTCGTCGCCTCGCTCGGTGCCGTGGGGGTCCGGCCGGGCGGTCTCACGGCGATCCTCGTCACCCACGCGCACAACGACCACATCGGCGCGGCCGAGCGGCTGCGCACCGCGCACGGCGTTCCCGTCCTCATGCACGAACGGGAAGTGCCGCACGCGCGGCGCGAGTTCCTGCACCAGGTGTCGGTCGGCGCGGTGCTCGCGAACGCCTGGCGCCCCGGCGTGGTGCCGTGGGCGGTGCATGCCATCCGCTCGGGGGGTACGGCGCACGTGCCCGTGACCGAGCCCCAGGCTTTCGGCACGACGAACGCCCTCGACCTGCCCGGCGCGCCGGTGCCCGTGCACACGCCGGGGCACACCGGCGGCCACTGCGCGTACCACTTCCCCTCGCTGGGCATCGTGGTCAGCGGAGACGCGCTGGTCACGGCCCACCCGACGTCCCGGAAGACCGGTCCGCAGCTGCTGCCCGGCATGTTCCACGCCGATGTGCCCACCGCTCTCGACGCCCTGTCGGCGCTGGAGTCACTGGACGCCGACACCGTCCTGCCCGGCCACGGGCCCGTGCACCGCGGTTCCGTCCGCGACGCGGTCGCACGGGCCCGTGAGCGGGCCGGGCGGTAGGGACGCCCCCGCCTCAAGGCGCCGCCCACTAAGTGTCCACAAGGCGGCTCCATGCTGGTGGTACGGCCGGTGGGAGGGCGTTCTCCGCCCCGCCCGGCCGTCCCCCGGCGCACCGTGGCCGCCCGGCCCCGCGACCGGGCACCTTCCGAACCGACAGGAGATTCCATGTCCGCCCATCTGGCCGATCAGGCCGAGACCCAGTACGTGACGGGGCCGCGCGGTGAGCGCTTCGCCTACCGCCGCTTCGGACGGGCCGGTACCCGTCCGCTGGTCCTGCACATGCGTCTGCGCGGGACGATCGACCACTGGGACCCGGCGCTGCTGGATCTGCTCGCGGCCGAGCGGGAGGTCGTCGTCTTCGACAACCGCGGCACCAACTTCTCCACCGGTGAGCCGCCGTCCACCATGGAGGGCCTGGTCGACGGCTCCCTGGCCTTCATCGACGCCCTGGGACTGGAGGACATCGACGTCCTGGGCTGGTCGATGGGCGGCATCGTCGCCCAGGGCGTGGCCCTGACCGCGCCCGGTCTGGTGAACCGGCTCGTGGTGGCCGGCAGTTCGCCCGGCGGCGTGCCCGACCTGCCGGCGCCGCCGGCGCGCGTCGCGCAGATCACCGGCAAGGGGGCCAACGACGACGAGGACTTCCTCTACCTGTTCTACCCGGAGACGGAGAAGGCGCGGGCGGCCGGGCTGGCCTCGCTGCGCCGCCTGGACCGGCGGCTGAGCGAGTCGAAGGCCGTGGTGGGTCCCGAGGCGTTCCGCGGCCAGATCGCGGCCATCGGCGGTTTCCGCGGGTACTGGGACCGGCAGGCCGAGCTGACCCTTCCGGTGCTGGTCGCCAACGGCGCCCATGACGTGATGATCCACGCCTACGCCACGTACGCGATGTCCCAGCGGCTGCCGGACGCCAAGGTCGTCCTCTACAGCGACGCCGGGCACGGATTCCTCTTCCAGCACCCGGAGGACTTCGCCCGCGAGGTCAACGAGTTCCTGGACCGCTGACCGGCGGTCGGGTACCCCGGCCGCAGGCCGCCGTCAGGCGATCTCGTCCATGTGGTCCTCCACCCAGCCGCGCAGCTGCCCCAGGGGCCGCGCCACGCTGTGTCCGAGCGCGGTCAGTTCGTACTCGACGTGCAGCGGCACCGCGGGGTAGACGGTCCGATCCACGAAGCCCCGGTCCTCCAGGCGGCGCAGCGTGGCGGTGAGCACCTTGGGGCTCACCCCTTCGAGCCGCTTCTGCAGGGCACCGAAGCGCTGCGGCCCCTCCTCCATGGCGCCGATGGCCAGCGCCGACCACTTGTTGGCCAGGAGGTCGAGCACCTCTCGGCACGGGCACTGGGCGGCGTACACGTCGTGATGGTCGTGCCGCTGGGACTCGCAGAGCGTCACCATGGGGTCTCCCTTTCTCACATTACCTCTCCCACCAGCTTACTTCCTTTGGGGAAGTAAACTCCCTTGCAGGTTACTACCTCCCCAGAGCTACGTTACGGGCACAGCGGAAGTCCGCTGTGACATCACCAGGAGGAAACAGTCATGAGCCAGCTCCCCCAGACCATGCCGGCCGTCGCCTACCGCAAGAGCCTGCCGGTGGACGACGCGGAGAGTCTCCTCGACACGACCCTGCCGGTGCCGCAGCCAGGGCCGCGCGACCTGCTCGTGCGGGTCGAGGCCGTCGCGGTCAACCCGGTCGACTACAAGATCCGGCAGAGCAACGACCCGGGCGGCGAGCCCAAGGTCCTCGGCTGGGACGCGGCGGGCACGGTCGTCGCGGTCGGCGCCGAGGTGGAGTCCTTCCAGGTCGGCGACGAGGTGTTCTACGCCGGCGCCCTCGACCGGCCCGGCGCCAACTCCCGGTTCCACGCGGTGGACGAGCGCATCGTGGGTCACAAGCCCGCCTCGCTCTCCTTCGCGGAGGCCGCCGCCCTGCCGCTGACCTCGCTCACCGCCTGGGAGGGCCTGTTCGAACACCTCGGGCTGCACACCGACGCCCTGAAGCAGTCGGGCACCCTGCTGGTCACCGCCGCCGCGGGTGGTGTCGGCGCCATGGTCTCCCAGCTGGCCCGCGCCCTGACCAGCCTGACGGTGATCGGCACGGCGTCCCGCCCCGAGACGGTCGAGTTCGCCCGGCGGATGGGCGCGGCGCACATCGTCGACCACCGCCGGCCCCTCGCCCCGCAGGTGCGCGAAGTGGCTCCGGACGGCGTGGACTTCGTCTTCGGCACCACCGGTACGGAGCAGAACCTGGCCGCCTACGCCGACATCGTCAGGCCCTTCGGCCGGATCGTGGCCATCGACGACTTCGGCCCGGTGGAGATCGGCCTGCTGAAGTCGAAGAGCATCTCCTTCCACTGGGAGTTCATGTTCACCCGCTCGTTGCACCGGACCGCCGACCAGGCCGAGCAGGGCCGCATCCTGGACCAGATCGCCCGGCTGGTGGACGCCGGCATCCTCACCACCACGGCCACCACCGACCTCGGGGCGATCACGGCGGAGAACCTGCGGGAGGCGCACCGCGTCCTGGAGTCGGGCAAGGCCATCGGCAAGATCACGATGACCGGCTTCTGACCGTCCCGAGGCCGCCCTGGGCCCCACGGGGAGGGCGAGGAGTCAGGACTCCACAGTCCTTCCACTTCCGGTGCCTAGGGTGGCCGAGGCGGCGCACCCGCGCCGCCTCTCCCCCGGCCGCCGCCCTGTGCGCGGCCGTCGGGGACGACCCGGGCACCGCACCGTCCGCCGTCGGCGGACCGGCACCCGCGGCCACGCCGGTCCGCCGACGAACGGAGCCAACGCCATGCTGTCGATCGATGTCTTCACCAGCGACTACAAGCCCATCGCCGCCACGGCACCGGGCTGGGACAGCGGCGTGGGCGCGACCTGGCCGGCCAGTACGGCGACACTCGTCCACGGCCGGCGGGAGGCCGTGCTCGTCGACGCGCTCATCACCGCCGCCGAGGCACACCGCCTCACCGACTTCGTCCGCGCCACCGGCAAGGTCCTCACGACCGTCTACGTCACCCACGGCCACGCCGACCACTTCCTCGGCCTGCCGGTCGTGCTGGACGCCTTTCCCGAGGCCGTCGCGGTGGCGTTGCCCGAGGTCGTGCCGCACGCCGAGGAACAGCTCACCGGGCCGGTCCTGGCGTACTGGGAGTCACTGTTCCCGGGGGCTCTGCCGGCCGCGCCCGTGGCACCCCGGGCACTTACCGGGGACGTCATCGAGCTGGAAGGGCACGAGCTGAGGCCGGTACGGGTCGGGCAGAGCGACACCGATCCGTCGACCGTCCTGCACGTCCCGGACCTCGACGCCGTGGTGGGCGGCGACGTCGCCTACAACGGCATCCACATGTGGCTGGCGCAGACCGACAGCCGGGCGCGCGAACGCTGGCTCGGGGCCCTGGACACGCTGGAGGCGCTCCGGCCGGCCCGGTTGGTCGCCGGCCACCAGCCCCCCGGCGCCGACGACCGGGACGCCGCCGCCGTCATCGCCGCTTCCCGCCGCTACCTGACCGACTTCGACGCGGCGGTGGAGGCCGGCACCGGTGCCGACGACGTGGTCCGGGCGATGGACCGGGCGCACGGAGACCGCGGCAACCCCTACACCCTGTACGTCTCCGCGGCCGCCCAGTTCCCGTCGCGGGACTGACCTCCCACGGCGTCCTCAGGGCGTCCCCGTGTCACCGAGCGCGTCGCGCAGCTGCGCCCGGTTGGTGATGCCCAGTTTCGGATACGTCTGGTACAGGTGGAAGCCGATGGTGCGGGCGGAGAGCAGCAGCCGCTCCCCTATCTGCCGGTTGGTCAGGCCGGTCGCCGCCAGCCTGGCGATCTGCAACTGCTGGGGCGTGAGCCGCTCGATCCCCCGCGAGGCACTCTCGCCCCCGCGCACGGTGACACCGCAGGCCCGCAGTTCGGCAAAGGCCCGCTCCTCCCACGGCCGCGCGTTCAGCTGTTGGAAGACGGTGAGTGCCCGGGACAGCTCCGTGCGGGCCTCTCCCGTACGCCGTCTGCGCCGCAGCCACTGCCCGTACTCCAGCTGGACGACCGCCCTCTCGAAGGGCCACTGCTCCGCGGCCGGGTCGCCGAGCGCGGCCTCGAACAGCGCCGCCGCCCGGTCGTCGTCGGCGAGGACGGCCTCGGCACGGCGGGTGAGCAGCAGCAGTCGCGGGGACATCCGGCCGTCCAGTCGCCGCCGGGCCGCGGCCAGCACCTCCGCCGCGTCCCGCCGCTTGCCGACCCGCACGGCCGCCGCGGCGAGATCCCCGAGCGCGTAGTAGGAAGCGTGGTAGTGCACGGGGCTCGGTTCGGGTCCCACCGTGAACAGTCCGCGCAGCAGTTCGTACTCCAGTGGGTGGTTGCCCTCCACGCCGGCCACGAGCGCGCGGACCCAGCGGGCGCGGACCCAGAGGGCGCGGCCCTGGGCCGGGTCCACCCCGGCCACGGCCCGGTCGATCATCTCCCTGGCCTCGCCGGCCCGGCCGCGCAGCGCCAGCAGGGCCGAGGTGATGTACGTCGCGGCGCGGCCCGCCATGTCGAGGCCGTTCTCGGCGGCGACCCGCCGGGCGTCCTCGGCGCAGGACCAGGCGGCCTCCCAGGCACCGGCCTCGAACTGGGCCAGTGCCAGCGCCTGCCCGAGGGTGGCGTTGGACCCGGCCGTGGTCACGGCGTTGAGCCGTTCCATCGCCTCGCCGAGCAGCCGGACCGCGACGGTGGTGTCGTCCAGGACCCAGGCGCCGGCGCCCAGCACGGTCAGTTGCTCGGCGTCCCGCTCGGACCGCGCCAGACAGTCCCGGAGGAACCCGAGCAGCCCCTCGCGGTCCCCGTGGGGGTCGCAGCAGGCCCGGGTCCAGAGCTGGTCGTGGTCGTTGCCCACGTCGACGGGGATGCGCGCCAGCAGCCCGAGCATGCGCTGCCGGTAGATCTCGTCACCGGTGTTGTAGGCGATGATGGCGGCGTGTCCGAGGGCGGCCAGTGCCGCGTCCGGCGCCCGGTCCACCGTCTCGTCCGCCAATGGCAGCAGGTGGGCCAGCGCGGCCTTCTGCCGGGTGGTGGCGGCGAGCGCCCAGCCCGTCCACAGGGTGGCCGCCCGGAGCATCGCCCGGTCGTCGGTGGCCGCCGCGACCCCGCCCGCCAGCTTCTCCACCCACAGCGGCTCACCCGCGTTCATCGCCAGGTCGCAGGCGTCCAGCAGCCGCCGGGCCCGCGCCTGTCCGTCCGGGCTCAGTTCCGCGGCCCGCTCCAGGGCCGCGGCGGCCACCCGGTAACCGCCGCGTCTCCGTGCGCGTCCCGCCGTCCGCACCAGCGCCGCCGCGATGTCCTCGTCGGGGACCAGGGTGGCGGCGGCCCGGTGCCAGGCCTGCCGGTCGGGATCGTCGCTCAGCAGGTCGGCGAGTGCGAGGTGTGCCCGCCGGCGCTCCCCGAAGGAGGCCGAGCCGTAGACGGCCGACCGCACCAGCGGGTGCCGGAAGACGACCCGGCCGCTCTCCACCCGCACCAGACCGGCCCGCTCCGCCACCGACCACGCGTCCGGCCCTCCGGAGGCGGAGGCGGCCAGGAGGGCGGCCGGCATGTCCGGGGCGTCCGCGGCCGCCGCGTACAGCAGGATTCGGCGGGTCCGCGGCGGCAGCCCTGCCAGCCGCTCGGCGAACACGCTCTCCAGGCGTTCGGTGAGCGGGAGAGCGCCGGCCGGTCCGCCGGGCCGGGGTGACGGGGACCCCGCGCCGGCGCGGGCCAGTTCCACCAGCGCCAGCGGATTGCCGTCGGCCTGCCGCAGGACGCGTTCGCGCAGCGGACCGCGCGGGACGTAGGGCTGGGCGTCCAGCACCCGCTCGGCCGCCCGGTCGTCCAGTGGCCGCAGCGGCAGGCGCACGAGGTCCGTCCCGAACTGCCGGGGCACGGTGTCGCCCCGTACGCCCATCAGCAGACTCACCGGCTCACCGGTCACCCGGCGCGCGACGAAGGCCAGCGCGTCCAGGGAACAGGCATCGGTCCACTGCGCGTCGTCGGCGACGAGGAGCACCGGCCGCCGGGCGGCGGCATCGGACAGCAGGGTGAGCGCGGCGAGGTTGATCAGGAGCCGTTCGGGACGGTCGTCGGCCGCCGGCGGCGCGTTCTCGGCGCGTCCGAAGGCGCCCAGCAGCGCACGGCGCTGGGCGTCGGGCAGGCCGGCCGCCTCCGGTAGCAGGGGGGCCAGCATCTGGTGCAGCGCGGCGAAGGCGAGTCCCCGCTCGCCTTGGTGCCCGGTGCACCGCAGTACGCGTCTGCCGTGCGCCGCGGCCTCCTGGGCCGCCACGTCGAGGAGGGTGCTCTTGCCGGTCCCGGCCTCCCCGAGGAGGACCAGGGACGGGGACCCTTCCCGCCGGGGCGTGAGGACGAAGTCGCGCAGACGGGACAGTTCGGCGTCGCGGCCGAAGATCTCCGTCGTCGGCGGGGCCTGCTCGCCGCCGGTCACCATGGCTCCTCCCAGCCGCGTCCCGGAGGACTCGAAGATCGTTGAGGGCGCGACACTATCAAGTGATTTCCTGCGGTTCGGCATCACTCGGCACCCTTCGGCGCACTCGCGAGGAACGTCCCCGCGCACCTCGGGCGGCCGGGAGCGCGGGGCCGGGACACGGCCGGCGAACCGGTGGGCCTCCCGGGCGGGCGGCAGACCAGTCAGGTTACTTATACGGCCACTGTCCGACCGACCTATATTCGCACTCGAGGCCGGGGAAGCGGGGCGCCCGCGAGGCGCGGACGACGGGGTCCGCAGCAGTGGCGGACCATTTGACACGAATCAAACTGACCGGCCATATTCGCACTACCACGCTCGCGCTCACAGCACTGCCCGGCACGGCCGTCTCCGCCCGGTCGGACAGCGACTGTGCGCCGGCAGACGTCCGAGGGGAGACCACCGTTGCCCAGGCCCCATCCCGTGACGGGCGATCCGCGTGTCCGCTTCTCGGTCCTCGGCCCGGTCCGGGTCTGGCGCGGCGACGACGAACTGCCGGTCCGGCCGAAGCAGCAACGGCTCGTCCTGGCGGCGCTGCTCGCGCGCGGGGGCCGGCCGGTCCCCCTGGCCGAGTTCATCGAGCTGCTGTGGGAGGGCCGGCCGCCGGCCAGTGCCGCGAACGCGGTGCACCGGTACATCGGCGCCCTGCGCCGGCTGCTGGAACCGGAACTCCCCGCCAGGTCGGCGGGGCGGTGGCTCACCCGGCAGGCCGGCGGCTACCGCCTCCGGGTCGACGCGGACAGCCTCGACCTGCTGCGGTTCAGGGACCTGGCCGACCGGGCCCGCCGCGCGGGCAGGGCCGGCGAACCGGCCGCGGCCGTGGACCTCTACGTCACCGCCCTCGGGCTGTGGCAGGACCGCTGCGCCGCGGGTCTCGAACCCGTCGGCCGGAGCCATCCCACGTTCGTGATGCTGGAGCACGAGTACGTGTCCGTGGTCTGCGAGGCGGCCGAGACGGCCGTCCGCTGCGGGCGCGCGTCGGCCGTCCTCACCCCCCTGCGCCGAGCCGTGGAGCGCCATCCGCTGGACGAGGCCCTGGTCGCGCACCTGCTGCTCGCCCTCGCCGACGACGGGAAACAGGCCGAGGCCGTCTCCCTCTACCAGGAGGTCCGCCACCGCCTGGCGGAGGAGCTGGGCGTCGACCCCGGCCGCGAACTCTCCGCGGCGTACGAACACCTCCTGCGGGGACGGGGGGCCACGCAGGCCGGGGCGGGCGGCCACGACGACGGCACGGGCCGTGACGACCGGCCGGCACCACGCCCCGCCGCCGCTCCCCTGACGCCCTCGCAGCTCCCGGCCGACCTGGCCTGCTTCACCGGCCGCCAAGAGGTGGTGCGGCAGGCGGTCGCGATGGCGGGGGAACGCGGCGGTGCTCTGCGCGTCATCGCCATCGACGGCATCCCCGGCGTCGGCAAGACCGCCCTCGCCGTACACGTGGCGCACCGCGCCGCGCCCGACTTCCCCGACGGGCAGCTCTACGTCGACCTGCGCGGCTTCACCCCCAACGGCGATCCGGCCGACCCCCATGAGGTCCTCGCCGGATTCCTGGGCGCCTTCGACGTCCCCCGGCAGCGGATGCCGGACACCCTGGACGCACGCGCCGCGCTGTACCGCAGCGTCCTGGCCGGCCGCCGGGTGCTGGTGGTCCTGGACAACGCCTGGAGCGCCGAGCAGATCGCACCGCTGTTGCCCGGCACGCCGGAGTGCATGGTCATCGTGACCAGCCGGGCCCGGCTGACCGGACTGGCCGCCTCGCACGGCGCCCGGCTGACGACGCTGGAGGCGCTCTCCGCCGACGAGGCCGCGGCGGCCTTCGTCGAGCGGGTCGAGGGAATCAGGACGGACGTGGACGACGCCTCGGTGCGGCGGATCGTCGACCGCTGCGGCAGGCTTCCCCTGGCCGTGGCCATCGTCGCCGCCCGCGCCGCGTCGTATCCGGAGCACCCGCTGCCGCAGATCGCGGCCGAACTGGACCGCGCGGGCCGGAGCCTGGCGGGCTTCAGCGACGACCACCTCGACAACGACGTGCGCGCCGTCTTCTCGTGGTCCTACCGCACGCTCTCCGAACCGGCCGCCCGCCTCTTCCGGCTCCTGCCGCTGCACCCGGGCGACGACGCGAGCGCGAGCGCCCTGGCGAGCCTCGCGGGCACCACCCTGCCGGACACCGCGGCGGCCGTCGGCGAGCTGGTACGCGCTCGGCTGCTGACGGTGCTACGACGCGACCGGTACCGGTTCCACGACCTGATCCTCGCCTACGCGAGCGAGCTGGGCGGCTCTGACGGCGCGGCGCGCACGGCCGCGCTGTCCCGGCTGCACGACCACTACCGGCAGACGGTGAGCACGGCCAACCGGTTGCTGCGGTCCAGGGTGTACGAGCCCGAGCCGCCCCCGCCGCTGGACGGCGTCCAGGTCGAGCCCCTGTCCGACGAGCCCGCCGCCATGGCCTGGTTCGGCGCCGAGCGGCCCGTCCTCACCACCCTCGTGCAGGAGATGGCGGCACGCGGTGACGCCCGTGCCGCGTGGGAGACGGCCGTGTCGATGCAGCTCTTCCAGCAGCGGCTCGGCCTGTGGCAGGAATGGGCGGCGGGCATGGGTGGCGCACTGGTGGCGTCCCGGCGGGCCGGGGACACCGAGGGAATCGCGCGGACGTGCCGGGGGCTGGCGGGCGCCCTGCTCTTCCGGGGCGACAGCGATGCCGCGCTGCCCCTCCTGCACGAGGCGGAACGCGAGTTCGCGGGCCTCGGCATGACCCTCGAACTCGTGCACACCCTCCGCAACATCGGCTCTGTGTACATAGCCCGGGGCAGCTCCGCGCAGGCCCTCGCGCACCTGGACCGGGCCCTGCGCCTGCTGCGCGTCCATCGCCATCCGTACCTGGAGGCGACCACCCTGGTGTGGGCGGGTGAGGCACACCTGGACCTGGGGAACACGGGCCGGGCTCTGGAGCTGGCCGAGAAATCGCTCGACATCTCCCGGCGCTTACGCCTGGTCGACGGAGAGGGACCCGCCCTGGGTGTGGTGAGCAAGGTGCACCGGCGGCGCGGGGACCTCGGGGCGGCGATCTCGGCCCGGCTGCGCGCCATCGAGCTCGCCCGTCGCCAGGGCCATGTGAGCGGAGCGGCGGAGGACCTGCTGCTCCTCGGGGACCTGCACCTGGAGGCCGGCGCCCCGGAGGCGGCACGCCGCGCGTGGCACGAGGTGCTGGAGCTGACGGACGATCCGGACTCGCCGGTCGCCGCCACGGCCCGGGAACGGCTGGCCCGGACGCCGCGCTGACCGGGACCGCGACCCCGTCCCCGGGCCCGGTCCGCGCGAGTGGGCGGAGCACGGACCGTCCGGGGCCCGCCTCAGCCGCCGCCCAGCCTGGTGCCCTTGGTCTCGGTGACCGCGAAGGCCACGAAGAAGACCGAGAGCAGGGCGAAGGCAGCGTAGATCACGTATCCGGCCGACAGGTTCCACTCGGAGAGCGCCGGGAACGACTCGCTCACCGCCCAGTTGGCGATCCAGTTGAAGGCCGTGGCCACCGAGATCGCCGCCGCGCGGATGCGCAGCGGGAACATCTCGCCCACCATGACCCACAGCACCACACCCCAGGACGCCGCGAAGAAGAACACGAAGGTGTGCGCGGCGACGAGCGCGACGCCCGCCTGGAGGTCCGGAAGACCGATGTCGTCACCGCTGCCGGTGGTACCGGAGAAGGCCCACGCCGCGAACGCCAGGGAGACGGCCATGCCCAGGGAGCCGGCCAGGGCCAGTGGCCGGCGGCCCACCCGGTCGATGAGCAGCATGGCGACGACCGTGCCCACGATGTTGATGACGGACGTGGACAGGCTGATCAGCAGCGACCCGGACTGGCCGATGCCGACGGACTGCCACAGCACGGACGAGTAGTAGAAGATCACGTTGATACCGACCAGCTGTTGGAAGACCGCGAGGCCGATACCGGCCCACACCACCGGCAGCAGCCCGGCGCGTCCGCCGAACAGGTCACGGACACGGGGCTTGTGGGTGTCGCGGAGCGAGCGGGCGATCTCGGCCAGCCGGGCGTCCGCGTCGGTGTCCGGGCCCTCGATGTCCCGCACCGCCCGTCCGGCCTCCGCGAGCCGGCCCCGGGCCACGAGGTGGTGCGGGGACTCGGGAATGCGGGTGGACAGTACGAAGTACAGGACCGCGGGGACGAAGGCCGCGAGCAGCATCCACTGCCAGGCGTCGAGGGGGCCGAGTGCGCCCTCGCTGCGTCCGTCGGCGCCCTGGGCGATGGCCCAGTTGACGAGCTGGGAGGCGGTGATGCCGAGGACGATGGCGGCCTGCTGGAAGGAGGCGAGCCGGCCCCGGTACTCCGGTGGCGCGACCTCCGCGATGTAGGTGGGCCCGATCAGGGAGGCCAGGCCGATGGCGATGCCGCCGACGAAACGCCAGGCGCCCAGGTTATAGGCGGAGAAGGGCAGGGCGGAGCCGACCGCGGACACGGCGAAGAGGACGGCGGCCACCCGCATGACGCGGAGCCGTCCGACGCGCTCGGCGAGCCGGCCCGCGACGGCCGCGCCCAGTGCCGAGCCGAGTAGGGCCACGGCGACGATGGTGCCGGTCCGTCCCGCGCCCACACCGAAGTGGTGCTGGATGCCGGTGACCGCGCCGTTGATGACGGCACTGTCGTAACCGAACAGGAAGCCGCCGAGGGCGGCCACGGCGGCGATGAACGTGACGCAGCCCAGTCGCGCGGTCGGCGGTGCCGCGACAGGCGGTGGAGGCGAGGAGACCATGGGTGGCGTGCCTTTCGCTCAGGAGGTGGGGAGCCGGCGTCGGCGGTGGGACGCGGACGGCGTCCGGGCTCCCAGCCTGGGCGACCCGCGGTCCGCCGTGATCCGTCACATGACTGCGGAGCGGCCACCGCACCCCGCCGGGGCGGACGCCCCGGCCCGCACCTCGAGAGGCGACGCTTCACACGTGTGCCGTCGGCCCGGACGGGCAGTCGTTCAACCGATGCGCCCCCGGTCCTCCGCACCGGAGGATGACGTCCGTCATCAGCACACCGAAGGGCGGAGACCGCATGGGCACACAGGAGTCGGGGAACGAGCGCGGAAGGACCGCCGACGGCTTCCGCCCCGTGCACCGCATGCGGGTGCGCCGCCTGTTCGCAGAGAGCGGGCCGGCCTGGCAGACCTGTTCCCTGCGCTACGACCCGGACGCCCCGTACTCCGTGCTGGTCACCCTGCATCAGCTGTGGCGGGCCCCGGTCCGGTGGGAGCTCTGCCGGGACCTGCTGGCGCAGGCCGCCCACGGTCCCAGAGGGGCGGGGACCTACCGGATCTGGCCGTCGCGGCGCTCCTTCGTGTCCTCGCGGCCCAGGCTGTACTTCAGTTTCCAGACGCCCGCGGAGCGCGTCACCTTCGAGGCGGACCGGGCCGAGGTCCTGGACTGGTTGGACGGAACGTTCGCACGGGTGCCCATGGGCACCGAGCCGGACCGGCTGGACTGGGACACGCTGGAGGGGAAGCTGCTGGGCCGGCCGTGACCGGGGTGGCCCGCCGGAGCCACACGTGCGAGTTCCCGGGACATGTCACGTATCATCGGGATGCCAGTCGTACGACAGATGGCAGGTGCGCATCGATCACCCAAGGTGCGATCGTCCGGAGACAGCACCGGCACCGGTGCCACCCGGCCACGCGATCACTCGGCCATGTCAACAACGCGGTGATGGGCAGATGAACACGAACTCGGCGCACCCCTGGGGGCCGGCGCACTCTCGACCTGGCGACTCGTCGCCGCTGACACTCGCCCCGACGGCCGATGACACCCACGCCGCGGAGGATGCCGCGGTGTTCCTCTCCACGGTGCGGGGTGTGCGGCTGGTGGCTTGGGCGGACCGGGACGACGCGCGCGTCGCCGTCGTGTTCGCCCACGCGGCCGGAGACCGGACCCTGCGCCTGGTCGGCGAGGCCACCGGCGATCCGGGCCGGCCGGTCCTGCCCGTGGTGGGCACCATCGACGAGGACACGCTCTGGCGAGCGGTCTGCCTGGGCGTCACCGGAGTGCCGCTGCGGGACGGGCTCCGCCCCGCCCAACTGGTGCAGGCCGGGTGGAGCGCGCTGCGCGGCGAGCCGCCGATGTCGCCCTCCCTCGTGTCCACGCTGCTGGAGCGCATGCGGACGGTCCAGGCACAGTACGCGCGGGCCGCCGGGCTGACGGTCAACTACTCGGAACGGACCATCAAGAGCGTCCTGCACGACGTCATCACGCGACTCGGTCTGCGCAACCGCACGCAGGCCGTGGCGTACGCGATCCGCAGCGGTGTCGTCTGACCCGGGGGGCCGCTCACCGACGCGCACCGGCTTACACGGCGGCGGGAGGTCGGTCGCCGCCCCCTCCTCGAGCGACTGGAGCACCGACGTGTCCCCCTCCGCACCCGTGACCTGTCAGGTACCGTCCGGCCGGTCCTTCACCTTCTCGACCTACCGCGGCTCCGTCACCACCCGCCCGGCCGCGGTCACCGACCACGAGGCCGTCGGTGCCATGCACACGCGCTCCAGCCTGGAGTCCCGCTACAACCGTTACCAGAGCGCCCGCGGTGGCCCCAGCCGACGTGAGTGGTCCGCCCTCGTGCGCCCCGGCACCGGGGAGAGTTACGTCTCCCGGCCGGACACCGAGCCGCTGCGCGTCATCTCCGTCTGCCACCTGCTGCACACGCCCACCGAGGGCGTCGGCGAACTCGGCATCCTCGTGGAGGACGCCTGGCAGGACCTCGGCCTGGGGACGGCCCTGGTACGGCACGTGCTGAACCGGTCCCGGTGCCTGGGCCTGCACACGGTGCTGGTGATGACCGACTGGTCCAACCACCGCATGCGGGCCATCTGCCGCACGCTCGGATCCCGCACCCTGCGCGTCGACGGGAACATCCTCGAACTGGCCCTGTCGGCGGCCCCGTCGATGACGGGGCCGTGTACGCGCGGACCAGGTCGCCGGGCTCGGTGAGCCGCCCCGCCCCCCTGTGTCACCGGCTGCGCTGCGGTGTCCCCCACGGCGTGCCGCTGGACTCGTCGTAGGCGTCCAGAGCGTCCCGGAGCGCGGCGCGCGAGGTGACGCCGAGCTTGGGGAAGACCCGGTAGAGATGCGCGCCGGCGGTGCGGGGCGAGATGTTGAGCTGGCGGCCGATCTCCTTGTTCGACAGCCCGCTGGCGGCGAGTTCGGCGATACGCCGTTCCTGCGCGCTCATCGCGACGCCGTTCCCCGAGTCGGGCATCCCGACGCCCACACCGGCGGCGCGCAGTTCGTTGCGGGCCCGCTGGGCCCACAGCGGTGCCTTCAACCGCTGCTCGAACAGTTCCATGGCGGTGCTCAGGTGGACCCGGGCAGCCGTGTACTCCCGGCGGCGGCGCAGCCATTCGCCGTACAGCAGGCGCAGACGGGCGTAGTCGTACGTCCACAGGTCGGCGTCCGGCAGGGCCAGCGCGGCCCCGTAGAGGGCGCCCGCCTCGTCGTCGGGGGCGGCGATGGCGGTGGCCAGGGCGAGGATGACCGCGAGGTGGGGGGAGACGGTGTCCAGCCCGGCCCGCTGTCCCGCCGCCACGTGTGCGCGGGCCTCGGCGGTGCGGCCGGTCCGCATCGCCGACTCCACGAGGTCCACGAACACCCGCTGGTAGTGGGGGAAGTGGGAGGGCAGTTCGCCCGGCGGGGTGACGGCGATGGCCTGCTGGTACGCCTCCTCGAAGTCGCCCCGGCCGATCGCGGCGCGGGCCCGGGTCTCCGGTACCGCTGCCAGCAGGAGCTGCATGCGCCGGGGCTGCGCCCAGGCGGTGATGGTGTCGCAGTGCCTGCGCAGCGCCTCCTCGTCGCCACGCCCGGAGGCGACCATGGCCAGGGCGTAGGTGAGGATGACGTGGATGAGCTGGTAGTCGTGTTCCGTGGCGTCCGCGATGCCCCGGGAGGCGATGGCCTCGGTCTTGTCCCATTCGCCTCGCATGAACGCTTCGTGGGTCCGTGCCACCGGCCCGAAGCGCAGGCTGTCGTACCGGGCGTGCCCGATGCTCTCCCGCCACTGGGCGTCGTAGAAGGTGAAGCAGTCGATGTACATCGCCGTGTAGATGAGCCAGTTGACACGCCACAGGGAGGTGGCGGGCGACAGGGTGTCGGCCACTCGTTCCAGTCGTTCGCGGACGCCGTGCGCGGTGCGCGCGGGGTCGGCCACGGCGTCGAAGCACATGCGGGCGGCCTCCGACATCCTGTCGCGCACCTCGTACACCCCGGGCCACAGCTCCGCGCGCCCGCCCCAGACGGCGGCGTTGAGCAGGACGTAGAAGGCGTCGTCCGACGCCTCCGGATCCTCGGCGGACTCGCTCGTGGAGGCCGCCCGCATGAAGGGCAGCAGGATGCGGAAGACCGCGTCCACGTCGCCCTCGCGGTGGAACTGCACGTACGCCGCGGTCGTGGCGGCCCGGAACGACTCCGTGCTGTGCGCGGTGGCCAGCTCGTGCGCCGTCTCCAGCAGACCGCCGATGCCGGCCGCGAACGCGGCCTCGTCCACGCGGCGGGACCGTTGCGCGGGGTCCTGGCTCAGTTCGGCCGCCCGGCGGAAGGCCGCGGCGGCCTCCGCCGCACCGCCGCGGGCCAGGGCCCGCTGGGCGGCCCGGGTCAGCTCCACGGCGACGGCCTCGTCCGGTGCGTCGGCGGCGTGCGCCAGGTGCCACGCCCGGCGCTCCGGGTCGCTCTTGTGCGCCTCGGCCAGGGCCCGGTGCGCCGCCCGACGCCGCCCGCCCGGCGACATGTGGACGACGCAGGAACGCGCCAGGGGGTGCCGGAAGGTGATCTGCTCGGCGAGGTGGTCGAGGCGGACCAGCCCGGCACGCACACAGGTCTCCAGCATGCCGTCGTCCCACTTCTCACCGGCCTGGGTCGACGCGGCGAAGATGTCCCGCAGGTTGCCCCGGCGCTCTCCCGCGAGCGCGGTCAGGAGCAGTGCGAAGCGTGCCTGAGGGGTGAGCGCGCGGATACGGTCGGCGAAGACGCTCTCCAGCCTGCTGCCGAGCGGCAGGGTCACCGGGAGGGACTCCTCGCCGTCCCGCTGCGCCTCGGTGAGCTGGGTCGGCAGTTCCACCAGGGCCAGCGGGTTGCCTTGCGCCTCGTCCAGCAGGCGGCGGCGGGTCGACTCCGCGAGGCCGGGGTGGTTGCTGTCCAGCAGTGTCAGGGCGTCCGCCGTCGGCAGCGGGCCGACGGGCAGGACACGCAGGCCCGTCGCGTCGAAGGCTCCGCCGGATCCGCTGCGGCCGGCCATGACGAAGGCCGCCCGGCAGCCGGTGAGCCTGCGGGTGATGAACGTCAGCACCTCGGCGCTGGAGCGGTCGATCCAGTGCACGTCGTCGACCACCACCGACAGGGGCCGGCGCCGGGCGGCGGCCTGGATCAGCGCGAGGGCGGCCGCCGAGATGGCGAAACGTCCCGGCGCCGCCCCTTGCCGGACGGAGAGCACCTGTTCCAGCACGCCGCTCTGGAAGTCCGACAGTTCCGTCACGTGCTCGAACAGGGGGTAGAGCAGTTGGTGCAGGGACGAGAACGCCAGTTCCTGCTCGCTCTCGACGCCGACCACGTGCAGCAGGCGCAGCCCGCGCTCCCTCGCCCTGTCCGCCACGGCTTCCAGCAAGGCGCTCTTGCCGACTCCGGGGTCACCCTGGAGCAGTAGGGCCGCTCCCTCGTTCTCCGTGTCCGCCAGCACCGCTTCCAGCGCGCTGAGTTCGGACGCACGGCCTACCAAAGACACCGTTCCTCCCGCGCCGGCGGGCGTCTTCCCCACCGACACGCCATTGTGGGAGGGCTCGGGATCACGGCGCATCTGTCAGTCGACTGGCGACTCCCGCCGGGACGGGCGGAGGGGGCACCTCGCGGTCACACCTACCCGCACGTTCCCAGGTTCAGCCGGGGCAGGGCCGGAAGACGCCGAACGGTACCCGATGGGGCAGCCGGCGGCCACTCAGCGTGTGAGGACGCCGAGAGCCAGGTCCAGTGACCGCATGGAGGCGTCGGCGTCCCCGGTGGCCTTGCCCCGCAGGGCGCCGCCCTCGAAGGCGTCGATGAGGAAGGCCGCCAGGTCGCGGGCGGGCTCCGGGGAGGTGATCTCCCCTGCCGCACGCCCTTGCTCGATGATGTCGGCCAAGGCGTCGGTCCATTCGCCGAGACTGCCGCGAACGGCCGAGCCGACCTCGTCGCCCGCCGTGGGCGTCTCACTGGCCATGGTGACCAGCAGGCAGCCGAACTCGACGCCGGTGTCCTTGGTCCGAGCCGCCTGCCCGGCGAAGTGGGCCCGCAGCCGCTGCACCGCCGGGCGGTCGTCGGCCGCCTCCAGCATGGTGAAATCCGTACCGTCGCTGTAGCGGCGGACGATCTCCGCGGCCAGTTCCTGCTTGCTCTTGAAGTGGTTGTAGAACGACCCCTTCGGCACCCCTGCCGCACTGGTGATGTCCTGCACGCTCGCGCCGTTGAAACCTTGGCGACGGAACACGGTCTCCGCGTGTTCGATCAGCTTTCCTTTGACGCTCACCTGGGGCATCTATCCAATATGGCCGGTCTGCTTGGCTTCGTCAAGACTTCCGCCGCCGAGCTGCGGGCGACGCCCGCTTGACCTCTAAGGTGACCGGTCGTATTGCATAGCGGTCGGCCGAACGCCCTCGCTGCCACCCGAAAGGAGGCGATAATGGCCAGTGACACTTCCGCCCGCCCCAGACTCGCGCTGAACACCCTCAGTGTCGCGCTCGGTCCGGCCGGGCTGGCGGGGACGTGGAGCGCGGCAGGCGACCTCCTCGGAGCGCCCGGCGCGGTCGGTGACGTGCTGTGGGCGACGGCGGCCGGGGCGTGGCTCCTGATCCTCACGCGTTACCTCGGGGCCGCCGGTCCCCACTGCGTCGCCGAGGACCTGCGCCACCCGGTCACCGGCCCGTTCGCCGCCCTGGCACCCGTCGTCGGTTCGCTCCTCGGCGCCCGGCTGGCGCAGCAGCATCCCGCGCTGGGCCACATCCTGGTCTGGTCCATGCTGGTGCTCAGCGCGGCGTTCGGCGCCTGGTTCGTGGCCGCGCTGCTCACCGTGCCGCGCGAGGCGGGGTCCTTGCACGGCGCCTATCTGCTGCCGACCGTGGCGGCCTCGCTGATCTCGGCGCAGTCGGTCGCCGCCACCGGCCACCGGGGAGCCACCACCGCGCTGTTCGCCGCGGGTGTCATCTTCTGGCTGCTGATCGGCGGACTGCTGCTGGTGCGGTTCGCCACCGGTCCCACCGTTCCGGAGCAGTTGCTGCCGACGCTCGCGGTGTTCTCCGCGCCACCCACCGTCGCCGGCAACGCCTGGTGGGCGATCGCCGGTCCCGGCCGGGACGAGGTCCAGCTCGCCCTGCTCGGCACCCTGGCGGCCCTCCTGCTGCCGCACCTCTTCCTGCTCCCCAAGTACCTAAGGATGAAGTTCACCCTCGGCTTCCGGGCGTTCACCTTCACCCTCGCAGCCAGCGCGACCTACGGGGTGCGCATGCTGTCCCTGTCCCCATCGGCCTGGCACACCGCCTTGAGCTGGACGGTCGTCGGGACCGCCACCGCACTGATCGGCGCCGTGGCCGCCCGCTCCCTCGCGTTCCTCCCCCGGCCGCACCGTCTCGCCCACCCCGGACACGTCCAGCACACCTGACCGGCCCGTGTCACCTACATGTGGGTGCGTCCTGCACGGACCACTCCCCCGCAACACCCTGAGGCCGCGATGTCCAGCCAGGACCACGCGGCCTCCGCGCTGCGGCGGCCCGGTCCGCACGGCCAGAGCCCACCCTGTACCCCTGACATGTGACATGCGCGCCCGCAGGAGGGCCCCGGCGGGCCATGACGGTCGTGACAGGTGAGCATGCCTGAAGGGTCACCCGCGCGAGCACTGGCCCACGTGTGCTCCCGAGGTGGGTAGCATGCGCACCACCGTCCTTACCGAGGGAGTGAAACGTCGTGACCAGCCAGTCGACAGCCACCGTCCGATCGCGGCTGGTGGAGCAAGCCGCGTCGGACCTGGAAGAGAACCGCCGTCAGCAGCGCGAACTGACCGAGCGGATGGCGGTGTTGCAGCAGGAGGAAGCCCTCCTGACGGACATCTTGAACCTCGCCCAGCGTTACGAGGGCATCGCGGACCGGTCCCCGCTCCCTGAGCAACTGCGGGACGAGTCGGTCACCACGAAGACCAAGCGGACGACCGGGGGCACGGCTTCGCGACGCTCCGGCAGGACCGCCGCTTCGGTGACTGGGAGGACAAAGACCGGTGCGAAGGGGAAAACGCAGCGGCCCCTCCTCAGTGACCTGCTGCTGGAGCTGCTCGGCCGGCACGACGCCCCCTGCGCGGCCGCGGACCTGCGCAACGAGCTGCTGGAGGCGCACCCGAATCGCAACCCGACGCCGCAGGTGGTGCGGAACACCCTGGAGTCGCTGGTCGCCAAGGGCCGCATCCGCCGCCACAAGGAGCAGCGTTCCGTCATGTACACCGCCGTGCCGGAGGCGAAGAGCTGAGGAGTGAACTCAGACCGCGTCCTACGTGGTAAGGCGGCCGAGTCGCTTCTAGCCGCCGCACAATCTCCTGCTCACCGTCTGGCCGCGCTCCATGGAGAACATCGCCGCCTTCGAGACGCGACTGGGCGTTCACTTCCCCCGAACTGACCGCCGCGGACCGGGCGGTGACCCTGTGGCGAAACCGGGTCTGTACGGTGAGCGGCCCTGTCTCGCATTCGGTGGTGACGGAGCGGGGCCCTCCACCTTGATCGTGGACACCTCGACACTGGATTTTGAGTCCAGGGAGAGGAGTCCCAGGTGGGGACCTGTAAATACTCGGCGGAGTTCCGGGCGGACGCGGTGGCGCCGGCCCGTTCGTCGGGCCGGCCCGTCTCGCGCATCGCCGCCGAGCTCGGCGTGAACCACGAGACGCTGCGGCAGTGGATCAGGACCGCGGAGCATGCCGAGCGGCCCGAGGCGGTCGCAGAGTCCGCGAAGGACGCGGAGATCGCGGCCTTGCGCGAGCAGGTCCGCGAGCTGGAGATGGAACGCGACGGTAGCGCCACCCGTTCCCCGGGCTGACCTTCGATTTGCTGATCACCGGCCCATGGAGCCCCGGCGCTGACCTCGTAGAAGCGTGATCCGGGGTCGGTCCCGCCGGGCGGGAGGGCATCACCAGATCTTTACCGCCCCGCCCGCCAGGCGGGCCGCCGGGCCAGCCCGAGACGGTATGCCGCCGGTGTGTGCACAGTCCGCCGCATGAATACGAACCTGCTCCACGGAAACCTTTGCCCGCTGTGTGGCCGGCCCCTCACGCTGCGCCCGACCGTCACCGTCCACTCGAACGTGCCGTACCCCACCCGGACCGACTACCTGCCCCACTGCACCGTCTGCGCCAACCACCTGCCCGACGTGCACAGGTGGAACGACCTGATGAACGACCGCTACGGCCTCTGACCCGGACCGTGCGAATACCGCGCCACGACCTCGACGGCACCACCCAGCACGACTGAGCACCACATCACCGACGCCCTTCAACACGAACAGCCATCACCGCCCCCGGCCACCGGACACTGTTGGTGAATGGGGCCGAGCTGTTTGCGTCCCGCTGCCGTCAGGCGGCGGGACGCAGTGCTTCGAAGCGCGAAATGCGGGTTCCGCTCCGCGGGGTGCCGTTGGTCCAGGCGTCGAGTCGGGTGAGGTTCATCGCTGCTGCGGATCCCGGCCGCGGTCGCCGGGCTCGACCGGGGCCGCCGAGGGACGCGGTCGGGTCCGCCGCGTCACCGGGAGTCGTCGGTCTCCGGATGCCGGCCGGGCCCCTGGTCCCGTCCGGCCAGCGGGGTCGGCGACAGGTCGGACGGGTCCTCGCCCGGCTCCAGGAGGGTGTCCGCGGCACCGACGATCAGCGGGTCGGGCTTGCCGACCGCGGCGGCGTCCTTCGCGGGGTAGTCGCACCGGTCCAGCAGACTGCGCATGGCCTCCAGCCGGCCGCGCCGCTTGTCGTTGTTCTTCACGACCGTCCAGTGCGCGTACGGGGTGTCGGTAGCCCGGAACATCCGGACCTTGGCGGTGGTGTAGTCGTCCCAGCGGTCCAGGGAGGCGAGGTCCGTCGGGGAGAGCTTCCAGCGCCGTACGGGGTCGACCTGGCGGATGGCGAACCGGGTGCGCTGCTCGGAGCGGGACACCGAGAACCAGAACTTCACCAGCATGATGCCGTCCCGGGTGAGCATCTCCTCGAACAGCGGAGCCTGCTCCAGGAACGTCTCGTACTCGTCGTCCGTGCAGAAGCCCATGACGCGTTCGACACCGGCCCGGTTGTACCAGGAGCGGTCGAAGAAGACCATCTCGCCGCGGGCCGGCAGGTGTGCCACGTACCGCTGGAAGTACCACTGGCCGGACTCGCGCTCGGTCGGTTTCTCCAGGGCCACCACGCGGGCGCCGCGCGGGTTGAGCCGCTCGGTGAACCGCTGGATCGTGCCGCCCTTGCCGGCCGCGTCCCGGCCCTCGAAGAGGATGACGACGCGCTGGCCGGTCTCCTTCACCCAGCGTTGCATCTTGAGGAGTTCGATCTGCAGGACGCGTTTGGTCCGCTCGTACTCCGCGCGCCGTATGCGCCGGTCGTAGGGGTGGTTCTCCCGCCAGGTCTGGACGGGCCGGCCCTCGGCGTCGAGGAGGACCGGCCGTTCGGGCCGGGTGTGGTCCACGCTGAGTCCGTCGAGCAGGGCCGCCTTGTCGGGGCCCGCCGTGTCGTCGTGCTTCACCATCGCCTTTCTCCGGGTCGGGTCCGCGGCCTAGAACGGCAGGCGGCCGCGGGCGCGGCGACCGGCGGAGCCGCTGCGGCCGACGGCGCGGGAGCTGGAGCTGAACGGTTTGCTGAACAGTCGGCCGAGGGGGCCGGGCGCCTTGGACCCGGCGCGGGACCCGAGACCGAGGCCGCGCTGGGCGCCGTTCTGCGGGTGCCGGGACAGGCGTGGCAGCAGGAAGGCCAGCAGCGCCAGGACGACGCAGCCGGCAAGGACTATGCCGATGACCATCACAGTCTCCAGGGCTCGGGGCTCGGGATCTTTGTCGGTTCTGCGGACCGAATGCCCAGATCGTCCGGGGCCACTCCGCCGGACGGGGGACGGACAGGGACGCGTCCCGGCCGGTCCGGCCGGCGCACCTGGTGCCACGGCGCAACGTTTGCCCGTCAAGAAGCGGCGCCCCGGTTCGGCCGGGGCACCCGGCTGGCTGCCATCCTCGGCGTGTCCGTGAGCCGGAGCACCGTCCTGCGCCTGATCGATGCCCTTCCCGAGCCCGAAGCGCCGGCGCCGCGGGTGGTCGGCGTGGACGAGTACGCCACCCGCGAAGGCCGCCGCTACGGCATCGTCCTGGTCGACATCAGAACCCGCCGCCCGATCGATCTCCTCCCGGAGCGGCAGGCATCGAGCAGGGCCGCCCGGCTCCCCCAGCGGCCCGGCGTCGAGGTCGTGTGCCGGGAACGGGCGCCGTTCTTCGCCGAGGGCGCCACTATCGGTGCACCGCAGGCGGTCCAGGTCGCGGACCAGCGGCACTGGCTTTGTTCATGAGAACGGACAGCAGATGTTCACTACTTCGGGAGGCACCGCTGTCCGGCGCTGTTCGATTGCGGAACAAGTCGGAGACCGGCTGCCGGCACCTTGGGCAGTCCGCTAGAAGAAGCCAGCGGGCATGGGCTGCGTGAGGTTCTCGAGGATCTCGCGCAACCACGGACTGCGGACGGCTGGCAGCCGGACCAGGGTGTGCTGAAACGCGCCCGGATCGGCCCGGAACAAGTACCCGGGACGCGGTGCGGGTGGGTCGTCGCGGAGGACGCCACCGGGCATGCCGCCCGACGCGGGAACTGGCAGGTGCGGCTCGGGGAAGGCCAGCCACAGCCACACCCCGAACGGCACAGGCACCGGGGAGGCCGTAGTGGCAGGGCCGGCCGGTTCTCAAGTCTCTCCGGTCTGCGGATAGGTCGGCACGAGGACGATGTCAGCGTCCGCGTTGGGGGTGGGCTGTCCTGGTCCGGCTAGGACAGCGCGCCGTGTCGGCGGACCCGCGGGCAACGGAGCGTCGGGGGCGCGCTGCGGCACTGCTGGCGGTCGAGCACGCGCCGCCCGGCCACCGGGGGCGGTACGCGGGCTTCCCGCAACTGGGGCCCTCCGTGGGGTTCTTCGGCGCCACGGGGGTCTTCCTGCTGCTGTCCACCTGGGTGAGCGACGAGACCTTCCGGTCATGGGCGTGGCGCGTGCCGTTCCTGCTGTCCCTGGTGCTGGTGGGGGTGGGGCTGCTCGTCCGGCTCCGGATCACCGAGACCCCCTCGTTCCGGAAGGCGGCGGACCACCGGACCGTGGCGGTCCCGATCGCCGAGATCGTCCGGCGCCATCCCCGGGAACTGCTCCTCGGCTCCGGGGCGATGGTCGTCACGTACCGCCTGTTCTGCACAGCGACCACGTACTGCCTGTCCTACGGAACCAAGACGCTCGGTGTCGGCCGCACTCCCATGCTGCTGGCCTCCATGTCCGCCGTCGTCTTCCTCGCCGTCGGCACCTGGATGGCCGCGACCGGCTCCGACCGCGTCGGACGCAAGCCGGTGGCCCTGTGGGGCACGGTCGCGGCGGCCGGGTGGGGACCGCTGATCTTTCCGCTGCTGGACACCGGCCGCCTGCCACTGATCATCCTCGCGCTCGGCGGCGCGCTGTTCCTCATGGGCGTGATCTACGGACCCATGGGGGCGTTCCTGCCCGAGTTGTTCCCTGTCCGGCTGCGCTATTCCGGGGCCGGTCTCGCCTACAGCCTCGGCGGGGTGGCGGGAGGCGCGGTGGCGCCCTTGGTGGCCACCCGTCTCCAGTCCGCGTCCGGCTCGGCGTCGGTCGGCTGGTACGTGAGCGCCACGGCCGTGGTGTCCCTGATATGCCTGCTGCTTCTGCCGGAGAGCCGGGAGCGAGGGAGCATGGACGCCTGACGGCGGCGGGCGGGAGAGGGCCGGGCTCCGGAACACCTCGTGCGGTCCTCGCACAGATCTCCCAGCGCCGCGGGGGACCTCGCATCACGCTTCAGGTACTCGCCTATCCGGCGGTTGACCGGTTCGACGACAGTCCCTCGATGTACGAGAACATGGCGGGGCCGGTCCTCTCCCGTTCCTACCTCGAGTGGTTCTGGGGCGCCTACCTCAATACCCCGGACCAGGGCGCCGACCCGCGGGTCTCGCCGGCACGCTCCGACGAACTGGCCGGACTCGCCCCCGCCGTCATCGCCACCGCCGAGAACGACCCCCTGCGCGACCAGGGCGACCGCTACGCCCGCAAGCTGGCCGACGCCGGCGTGCCGGTCCAGCACCTTCCGGTCGCGGGAGCCGTTCACGGTTTCCTCTCGTTCACCGGTTCAGTGCAGCTCTCGCGTGACGTACTGGACCAGCTCGCGGACGCCGTGGCCACAGCATTCGACCGATCTGGCCCGCACGGCCCCGCCGGCCGCCGGTCTTCTGTCGTACGCAAGCAGGACAACGATCACCACTGTGCCGACTCCCGCTGTGAAACGGCCGGTCCGGGGCTGCCCGGACCGGCCGCCTCGGCTGCGGCAACTCGTAGCCGTCCTGGTGGATGCGTCAATTTAACGGCTGGTACCGGTTGTCGAGTGGTCAGTTGTTGCTCGGGGTCAGGCGGCCCTCGAAGGGGATCTGGAAGGCGTTCAGGGGTGCCTTCCCGCGCATGGTCCACCGCTTGCGGCCCTTCCCCCGTCGGGTCCAGGCTCATCAACGCCACGGAGACACACATGAGGGCCGCAGCCTCGTTCCTGACCTCGGCGCTCGGACGGCTTCCGCGGGAGCTCCTCTGCGACGGCGTGTACCTGGCCGGTGGGCCAGGTACACGCCGACACCATCACCCGCTTCACCGAGAACATCCTCACCGAGGACCACGGTGACGTCACCGACGTCCTCCGCCAGTTGGAGGCAGCGGGGATGAAGCAGGCGATGGAGGCACGCCCGGCGCACCGCACCACCGCGTAGCCGCACCTCCGGGACGGCGGGGATACGGTGCGGCGCGCATCCCCGGGCGCACATCCGCTCCACCGTGGTGCGGTCCCCCGGCATCACCGCACGGCATCGGGGTGCGCCAAGGCCGGGCGAGCTCCTCCATCACACATCCCCTTGACCGTGGCCTGATCGTGAGCCGAAACCGGCGATATCACGACATCACAGGGGATGAAGAAGTCAGGCTGCGGAGTCCTGACGGATCGTGGTGGAGAACAGGATGAGGAGCACTCCGAGGATCTGTGCGCCGGTCAAATGCTCGTGATTGACGAGTGCGGCGAGGAGGGTGGCAGTGAGCGGTTCGAGGAAAAGAGCGATGATTGCCCCCCTGGGGCCCGCGTAGCGCAGGCCAGTGAAGTAGCTGCTGTAGGCGACAGCCGTGGGGACCAGGCCGAGGAAGAGCACGGCACCGATTACTGCGGGACGGGCCGGGATGCCCATTCCGACCGTCAGTGTGACGGGCAGCAGCAGGAGACCTCCAGTCAGGAAGCCCAGTCCGGTGGTGGTGATGTGGTCCAGGCCGGGAAGTGCTTCACGGCGGTCCATCGACAGCGCGGCGAAGCCTGCTGCAGCCAGTAGCGCCAGGCCGGTGCCGGCCATCCGATGAGCGCCTGCGGTCGGCGAGCCGATCAGCGATACCAGGCCCGCGAGCGCGATGACCAAGGAGACGATGGCGCGGCGGGTTGGTGGGCGCCGGTCGAGGAATGCCGTCCCAGCAGTGATCAGGATGGAGACTGCGACCATCGTGGTCAGGGTGGCCAGGCCGACCGAGGTAGCAGCTACCGCTGCGAAGTAGGCGGCCTGGTAGCAGGCCAGCAGGAGACCGGCAGCGGCGATGCGGAACAGACTCCGTGAGTCCCGCGGTACCCCGACGAGTCGTCCACTCACCAGGGCGTATCCGGTGATGAGGGTGCCTCCGATCAGCAGGCGGTATGCGGCCACAGCGACCGGGGCCAAGCCGGTGTACGAGGCGAGGATCGAACCGGCGAGACCGCCGGTTCCCCACAGCACTCCAGCCAGGACGAGGAGGGTGGTGCCGTTCCGCGACACCGGTGCAGCGGAAAGAGACGAGCGTGCAGGCATGAAAGAGGACTCCAGCTTCGACGCGGAGAAAGGGAAATGGCGTCAAAGCAGGGCATCAGCGGATCGACGGCTGATCAGGCAGCACCGAAGGGGGCCACGGCCGCTCGTCCGGCCGGGCCCAGCAGACACCCCGCTCAGAAGCGGGGCGGTGAGCAGATGATCCGATACTGATGCACGGCGCTCACCCTAGCGTTGGGCAGGCATCGGTTGCAGTAGGAATCCAAGCCATGGCCATTTCTGACGCAATGTGCGGAGCCTCAGGTGGAAACGTCTGTGGTCACAGGGGTGAAGGCACGTTGCTCATCGAAGGGCACGTTGTTGTGCAGGCAGTGGTGGAGCCGTCCGAGGAAACGGTTGAGCAGGTGACGCTGGGCGGCGTTGTGCCAGTCTCCGTGCTCACGTCGGCGCCGGTAGTAGGCGTTGGCCCCGGAGGATGCCTGGAGGGCCGAGGAGGCCCAGAGGAAGCCGGCGTGCATGAGCCGGTTGTTCTTGACGAAGCGGCGTCCGAGAAAGTGCTTCTTGCCGCAGGCCCGGGCGATCGGGCCGAGCCGGCGTACGACTTCAGGGCTCTGGCGTCGGCGAACCGTGTCCTGTCGTCGCCGGTCTCGGCGAGCACCCGGGCTCCGGGCAGGGGGCCGAGGCCGGGGAAGCTGAGCAGGATCTCGCTGTCGGCGTGCTACTTGAACGCGGCTTCGGCTGCCGTGGTGAGGTCGTCCGCGGCCTGGCAGGCGGCATCCAGCTGCTCGAGCAGCGCCAGCGGCTGTTGGCCGAACGCGTCCTCGACGGCCGGGTGATGCCGGGCGTACTCGGAGCGGAAGATTTACCGCAGGCGCGTGGTCTCGGTGTCGAAGCCGCGGGTGCGGCCGCTGCGCTTGAGGGCAGCGCGCAGCTGGGCGAGGGTGAGTTTCACGGCCTTCGCCGGGGTCGGGGCGAGGGTGAGGACCGTTCGGGCGTCTGCTCGGGTCAGGCCGCCTTCCTTGCCCTGGAAGGCGTGCAGGGCGGCGGGGTAGTACTCGCGCAGCAGCGAGCGGACCTGGTTGGCGACCTGCCGGCGGCTCCAGACGGTGTCCTGCTGGGCTCGGGCCAGTACGGTGATGACCTGGGCGAGTTCACTGTCGGCGGGCAGCGGCCGGTGAGCGTGCGTGTCGGTGCGCAGGGTGTTCGCCAGGACCAGGGCGTCGCCGGGGTCGGGCTTCTTGCGGCTGACGCCGTGCCGGTCGCGGTAGCGGGAGGCGGCAAGCGGGTTGATCGCGAAGACCTTGCGATCACCGGCGCGCAGGGCGGCCACGAGCAGGCCACGGCTGGTTTCGACGGCCACAGGTATGGGGGTCTCCGGGCTGTCGCCGTGTTCGGCCAACAGGTCCAGAAGCTTGCTGTAGCCGGCCGCGTCATCGCTGATGCGAGCCTTGGCGAGCAGGGTGCCGGTGTCGTCGACGACGGCGACGTGGTGGTGGTGCTCCGCCCAGTCGATGCCGCAGAACCCGGTCGAGCCATCCTCCCAGATCCGTTCATTTACGCAGGTCACGAGCACATGCGGGTCGCGCAGCGTCCTAATCCCAGGACTCGCAGGTCCGCCATCTCAGTAGCCGTTCGTGACACCAGCGCGCCCCAGGGGCTCGGTCTGGCTGCAGAGCTCGTGACCTCGCGGATGAAACAAGAGGTCGGCCCTGGGGCGGGCTCGTGCCGTGACGATCAACGTTCGGCCAGCCGCCGGGAGTATCACGGTGATCGCGAAGGCGCCGGGCTGTACCGCTCTTGACGGAGGTCTCGAAGGACCAGGGAAACGAAGGCATCAGCCCGGCGCCCGCGTCATCACCGCGGGTACGGACGGCGGACAGCGGTGCCAGTCTCAGAGCGGGTCTTCTGGACCATGAGGGCCGCAGGCGTTCCGCTGCCCGTTGTCGACCGCTCACCCAGCCCCTTGCGGAGACCGGACCGAGCCGCCTACACCCCGCGGATTAGGGAAAACGTCGCGGTAGCGGAGCTGGGCAAGGGGGTCGCGCGCGTCCGGTCGCACCTGGACAAGGGGGGCGTCGGCGGCGGGCGAACCGGCGCGGTGCGGAGCATCGGGTTCGGCACACCGGCGCGCGCGAGAGTGTCAGAGCCTGTTCCTGAGCTCCAGTTCCGAGTAGCCCGGCGTTCTACGCCGGCCCGGTGTCCGAGGGCACCGGACGGTCCGGGGAGAGGACCCGCCGGGGCTGCGGGGAACGGCTGAGGCCGGATGCCCGGCCCGGGGCGATGTTCTGCTCGTCGGCGTGTCGTGCCAGGCTGTGGCGGCGGGAACGCCGGTTGCGCAAGCGCCTGGTGGCCGTCCAGGCCGGTGTTGGCGAGGCTGAGTGCCCCGAGTGCGGGGCCCGGGTGGACACGGGCTGCAAATGGCGGACCTTACCGGGGATCTCCCGCCCTGGCGCACCGTTTGGGGGTTCATGACCCCGCTGGGCGGCCTGCGGGGTCATCGGGCAGATCCGTGACCATCTTCCCGGGCGGATCCGCCGTGACATGGGCAAAGGACCCCGCGCGGTGGCCGCCGTGATCGACTCCCAGAGCGTGAAGGCCGCCGAGACCGTCTCCAAAGCCACCCGCGGCTACGAGGCGGGCAAGGAAATCAACGGCCGCAAGCGCCACCTGGTCTTCGCCACCCGAGGATTTCCGCTGCTGGTCATGGTCACACCCGCCGACCCGCACGACTCCGCCGCGGCGAAGGAAGTCCTGTTCCGCCTCCGCCTCATGCACCTCGAAATCACGATCGTGTGGGCCGACTCCGCCTACGCCGGAAAGCTCGCCGGCTGGGCAGAACAACACCTCGACCTCACCATCAAGCCCGTCAGCCGCCCCAAGGACGCCTCCGGCTTCGTCGTGCTGCCCCGCCGATGGGTCGTCGAACGCAGTCTCGCGTGGATGATGCACGCACGCCGCCATGCGCGGGACTACGGGCGTCTCGTCCAGCACTGCGAAACCCTGATCACCTGGGCCGCCATCACCCTCATGACCAGGCGCCTCGCCCGGAAAGGCGGCCGACACCCCCAGCTGGACAAGGAAGCCGACGCCTGCAGACGGCTGAGATCCCAGCCTTCGCGGGATGGGGCGTGACGCAACGGCGGCAGGTCAGGCAGTCTGCGCTAGCTGGGTCCGCCTGACAGGCCCTGGGCTCTGTGGGTGCGCTCCGCAATCCAGCCGGCCATCGCCCGCACGCCGACGCCGATGGCGCGCTCATCCGGGGAGAAGTCGGGGTAGTGCGGGTAACTCGTTGTGATAGATGCGCCAGGTGCACGGACACCGAGAAAGGTGTACGTACCGGGGATCCGGTTCAAGAAGAGGGCGAAGTCCTCGCCACTGAAGGGCGGGAAAGCGGCGTGGAGCTCGGTGACCATGTCCTGGCCGACGGTGTGGCGCAGGTGGTGGGCGAGCAGGCGGGCGTCGCGTTCTGGACAAACCATGGCCGGGAACGGCTCAGCGGGGAAGCTCACCCCGGCCCCCGCATACGGCATGGCCACTCGACGAATGCTTTCGCGCACCTGCACGTACCGCTCCTGCGGCCAGCAGCGATAGGACACACTCACCTTGGCTTCCTGCGCTGCTGCCCGGACGGCTACGAACCGGGCCAGCGGCCCGTTGGGTGTCTGGGCGTCAGCGACGATCCGCTCCAGGTCGGCTGGTGTCTGCGGTAGATCCACGGTTGCGAGCGCGCTGATATCGACAGCCAAGCGCCGCGCGGCATCGAGTGCGTCCGGCCCGGAGAGGGTCACCTCCGCCTTGTCCTGGCCCGGCATCCCGTAGCCCGGAGTCACGGCGAACTGGCCGACTGGGAACGGCCCGCAGTGCAGCGCATGGATTTCCTCGACGTACTCGTGCTCCAGCACACCTGAGTCGATCAGTGCGCGGGCGCCGGACAGCGTCTCCTCGGCAGGCTGGAAAAGGAAGACCACCGTTCCGCTCAATTGCTGCCGCAGCCGCGCCAGGACCCGCGCGACACCGATACTCACCGTGGTGTGGATGTCGTGTCCGCAGAGATGGGCCGGCGCGGGACCTCCTCCGACGATGTCTTTGGGCGGAACCGCGTCCATGTCCGCCCGGTAGGCAACGGTCCGGCCTGGCCGCGAGCCTTGCAGGACCCCGACAACCCCGTGGCCGCCCACTCCGGTGGTGACAGCCAGCCCCGCCGCCCGCAGCTCCCGGGCCACCACAATGGCCGTGCGCTGTTCCTGCCCCGGGGCCTCAGGGTGCCGATGGATGTCCCGCCGCAGCTGAATCAGCACGCGGTCCAGACGCGCCGCCTCGGCGGCCACCGCCGCCTGCTTCACCGGCCCTCTCCACCCACCTGCGACGGCCCTCCCCACGCCTCCCCACACCATTCCCGCGCCAGCCGCCGCTGTGCTGGCCAGTAACGTGCGGCGCGCGAGCGCGTGCTTCATTGGACGATTCACTGTTACCCCTTTGACCCAAGTCGTCTTCTAGGACACACGATCGCCGCGCACCGATGTCATTGCCCATCCGGTGAGCCACCCCTTGGCGGTGGGGATAGCCACACCAAGAGACATCACCGCATTGAGGCTGATGCTCCTCCGGCCTCGGTCCCTGACCGTTCGGACAGAGCCAGGGTCCAGAAACACGTACTCGGCTTGTTCTTTTCCCTCCGACCTCGAACAGTGTCTCGAACTGGGTCGCTCAGCTGGGGATTCGCCGGACGCGGGAGTGTTCAATGATCGGCGGATCCGGTGGTCATTGAACACTCCCACCGGGTCTTCCTCGACTTCTCGTGGGGGCGAGGAGACAACCGTCGGGCCGGGGAGGAACTCCCGGCCCGACACGATCCACGGGGGCCGCGGTCCCGTAGCCGGCTGCTCTTTGCCGCGCCCTGGCGAAAGGTGCCCCTCCCCTCGTACGGAGCAGAGGGAACGGCTGGTTTTTTGTGTCGCTGGAAGTCAATCGATGATGGCCAGGACGATTCCGATCAATCCCAACACGATGCCGGTCCAGATGAGAGTGACGAGAAGTGATTTCTTGGTCGTTGACATGCATCCACGGTGCTGAGTCCGTTACCGATGAGGTCCGTACCGCCTCCGGTCGCTGCCACGGACGCAGGCGTGGACAAGTCTCCTGAACCGATGGCAGACGCGATTCCCGCGCCAAGCGCCACCGCACCGCCGAGGAGTTGCAGGCCTGAGCCCGTACACCCCGGCGGGATCGTGCCGGTGGGGTCGGAGCGGTCGATGCAATCTCCGGCGGCGTACAGACAGGCATCGGCCTCCTGGTCGGCGGGGTCGGGCCGGGTGAAGCGGCCGAGGGTGGAGCCGTAGTGGCGGTGACCCATCTTGTACAGGCCCGCCGGGTCCCGGTAGGCGCCGGTGTGGCTGGGGGTGGCCTCGGTGGTGGTACCGCGGGGCAGGCCGGTGGGGCCGTAGGCGTAGGTGTGGGTGCGCTTGCCCGTGTCGTCGGCGAGGCCGAGGACGTTGCCGGTGGCGTCGGTGAGGTAGGAGCAGGAAGTAGGACTTGCCCCCGGTCGTCATGGAGTTCAGCGGGCCCGCCGGTTCGCGGATGTATCCGGTGTCGACGCCGTTGGTCGTCGTAGACGCCGGACCGAGTGCGGTGTGGTGGAACCACGTCGGGCCCCTCTTGGTCCGCTCGGGATTGTCCGCCTCTGCCACCGGCGGTGGCAGGCGGAGACCCGCCGCTCCTCGCTGAAGTCCACCGTCCTCGGCGGGCGCACCCTGCGCTCCCGGACGGTCCCCGGTCCCGAGCAGGAGGCCCACTCCCTGCTGACCGTCTGCCAGGCACTGATCCGGGTGGCCGGCGACCTCCCCACCGCGCACCCCGGGCTGTCTCCCCGGCCGACGGATGGGTCCCTTGACAGCAGCGTCTCCCGCCGGAGGCAACCGGTGTTGCGCGACATGGGACATGGCCTTTCCGGCCCGTCCGCCGCTGCCCACGTGGTGCGGGTGCCACGCGTCCTCGGTGCCGGTGACTCCGCCAGCCGCTCGGCCGAGGTGACGGAACCCTCCGGCGGGCCGAGTACGCCGGTGGGTCAGCCCGCCAGCCGGTGCGGATGCGCGGGGTAGACCCCGAGGACACGCACCTCGGAGGAGAAGAACCGCAGCTCGTCCAGGGCCAGGGCGAGGCGCTCGTCGTCGGGGTGGCCCTCGATCTCCACGTAGAAGCGGCTGGCGCCGAGCCCCGCGCCGATCTGGTAGCTCTCGATCTTGGTGAGGTTCACTCCGCTGCTGGCGAACCCGCCCAGCGCCTTGTACAGCGCGCTGGGGATGTTGCGCACGCTGAAGAACACGCTCGTCATGGCCGGCTGTCCGGGGTCCGGGGCGAAGACGGCGTCCCGGGACAGGACGACGAAGCGCGTGGTGTTGTCCGGGTCGTCCTCGACCTCGGCGCGCAGCACGTCGAGTCCGTACAGCCCGGCGGCGGCGGGCGGGGCCAGGGCCGCGTGCCGCGGATCGCCCAGTTCGGCCACCTCGCGCGCCGCGCCGGCGGTGTCGTCGCTGACCTGGGTGCGCCAGCCGCCCTCCCGCAGCAGCTTGCGGCACTGGCCCAGGGCGTGCACGTGGCTGCGGACGCACTCCACCTGGTCCAGGGTGGCGCCGGGCACGCCCATCAGGTCGAAGCGGATGGCGAGGAAGTACTCCGCGATGATGTACAGGCCCGACTCCGGCAGGAGATGGTGCACGTCTGCGACGCGTCCGGCCGCCGAGTTGTCCACCGGGATCACGGCGACGTCGGCGTCGCCGAGGGTCACGGCGTCCAGGGCCTGTTCGAAGCCGGTGCAGGGCAGTTCGGCGCACTCCGGGTAGAGGGCGCGCGCCGCGGTCGCCGAGTTGGATCCGGGTTCACCCTGGTATGCGACGGTCGTCACCGTGTTCAGCCTTCCTGCGGGGTTCTGTCGTCGGGCGGCAGAAGCTCCGTTGCGTACCGCGCCTGCTGAAGTATCGCCTGTCCGGCGCGGCGGGCGTCTCGGCCCGGTCCCGTCGCGCGGAGGCGGCCTTGTCCGTAGGGATCCTTCGCGGGTGGATCGTCCGGGGTGTGCCGGGCGGGCCGGAGCCCGCTTCGGGCGAGTGGCCTCCTGGTGGCCGGCGACCGCGCCTTCCGGACAACCCGTTGGCCGGTCACGGCGCCCGCTCCTGCGTTTCCGAAGGCCGTGCGGAGGACGAGGAGGTGGTGTCCGTGAACGTGTCGGCACGGGTGCTTCCCCCCTTCCGGGGACGCGGTCGGGCGGCAGGTCTTCCGGGAGCGCCGCTGTGAGCGCTCCCGGAAGGCATGGCGCACGCCGCCCGGGCGCCCTCCTCGTACGGCCCGGGGGCAAGGGCCCGGTCGGGTGCTCGGGCTGGGGCGCCCTCGGCGCCCGGCCGGCGGTGGCCGGCAGACGCACGGCCGCTGCGCTCACGGCGGCACCGGCCGCCGGTCACCGGCCGTACCGCCGTGAGCGACCGGGAAGGTTCCGGCAAGCGGGAGGGGACGCCGCCCGCCGGTGCGGTGGCTGGGCTCAGCCGGTGGCGAGCGCGGTGCGCAGGACGGTGACGGCCTGGTTGATGGCGGCTTCGGCGCCGTGGGTCTCGCGCAGGGCGTCGAGCATCACGAAGTCGTGGATGACACCCTGGACGCGGAGGGCGGTGACGGGCACGCCGGCCTGGCGGAGCTTGTTCGCGTAGGCCTCGCCCTCGTCGCGCAGGACGTCGGCCTCGGCGGTGATGACCAGGGCCGGGGGCAGGCCGGTGAGCTGCTCGGTGGTGGCGCGCAGCGGGGACGCGGTGATCTGGGCGCGCTCGGTCTCGTCGGTCGTGTACTGGTCCCAGAACCACCGCATGCCGTCGCGGCGCAGGAAGTAGCCGGTGGCGAACTGGTGGTAGGAGCCGGTGTCGAAGCTCGCGTCGGTGACCGGGTAGAAGAGCACCTGCTGGACGAGCGGGACGTCGCCGCGTTCCTTGGCCATCAGGGTCAGGGCGGCGGTCATGTTGCCGCCCACCGAGTCGCCGGCGACCGCCAGGCGGGTGGCGTCCAGGTCCTTGGCGGCGCCCTCGGTGACGATCCAGCGGGCGACGGCGTAGTTCTGCTCGATCGCGACCGGGTAGCGGGCCTCGGGCGAGAGGTCGTACTCGGGGAAGACGACGGCCGCGCCGGCGCCGACGGCGAGTTCGCGGACCAGGCGGTCGTGGGTGCGGGCGTTGCCGAAGACCCAGCCGGCGCCGTGGATGTAGAGGATCACCGGCAGGGTGCCCGCGGTACCGGCGGGACGGACGATCCGGGTCCGTACGGAACCGGTCGGGCCGCCCTCGACGGTGACCCACTCCTCGTCCACCGCCGGCTTGGCGATGTCACCGGACTGCACCTCGTCCACCGCCTTGCGGCCCTCCGCCGGCGGGAGGTCGAACAGGTACGGCGGATTGGCCGTGGCCTCGGCGAAGGCCTGGGCGGCGGGCTCCAGGACGGGGCGTGCGGGGGTCGCGTCGCTCATGACGTACTCCTCGGTTCGGGCGTGCTGCCGGAAGACCTCGCCGGCGGGTTCACCGGGAGGCGGCGGCACGACAGGAAGGTAGCGTGCGATTAAGTCGTGCGCAACTCATTAGGGTGCGACAACGGCCCGGATAGGATGCATATGCCGTGAACCGTGCCCGACCCGGGAGCCGCACCGTGCGCACGACCCCGAACGAACCGTCCTCGTCCCCGCAGGCTTCCCTCCTCCTGGACGACCAGCTCTGCTTCGCCCTGTACGCCGCCTCCCGCGCGGTCACGGCGCGCTACCGGCCGCTGCTCGACGCGCTCGGGCTGACCTACCCGCAGTACCTCGTCCTGCTGGTGCTGTGGGAGCGGGACTCGATCTCCGTCCGGGACCTGGGCACGGCGCTCCAACTGGAGTCGAGCACCCTGTCCCCGCTGCTGAAGCGCCTGGAGGCGGGCGGTCTGCTGCGCCGCGAGCGCCGCGCCGACGACGAGCGCTCCGTCGCCATCCGCCTCACCGACGCCGGTGCCGCCCTCCGGGACCGGGCAGCCGGCGTCCCGCCCGCCATCGGCGACGCCATGGGACTGACGCCCGAACAGGACGCCACGGCCAAGCAACTGCTGCGCCTGCTCACGGCCAACGTCTCCGGCCGGGGGCGCGACCAAGGGTAGGGAGGGCGGGCGGGACGGCGTCCGTCCCGCCCGCGGGCCGCGCCGGACCGGGTCGGGCGGGGCCGGCCGGGTCCGGCTTCGGTGTGCGCGCGGGGCGCCTAGGAGCGGAACGCCTGGAGGACGGTGCCCGGAAAGGAAGCCCGGCCATCTGGTGTACGCCGGTTCGTCATGAGGGCGTCCCGTGGCCGCACCGCGGTCCCGGCCTCGTCCAGCGGGCGGCGAAGGACCGGCCGGGTGTGCGGTGCCGGGGAGGGTCAGAAGTCGTAGTCGTCGATGTTCTCGGCGTTGAACACCGTCGGGTCTCCGAGGGTGATGACCCCGTCCTCGCCCAGCGCGAACCACCCCAGGTCACCGGCCAGGAACATCTGGCCCTCCCGGCCGGTGATCTGGCCCGAGGCGAGGGCGACCGCCGCGCGGGCGGCCAGCTCACCCAGTCGGGCCGGGTCCCAGAGCGCGAACGCCTCGACCGTGCCGTCCTCGACGTACGGCCGCATGTCGTTGGGGGCGCCGAGGCCGGTCAGCTTCACCGTGCCCTTGTACGAGGAGGCCGACAGGAAGTCGGCCGCGGCCTTGATGCCGTTGGTGGTCGGCGAGATGATGCCCTTCAGCTTCGGGTGTGCCGCGAGCAGGTCGCGCGTCTCGTCGTAGGACTTCTCGGCGTCGTCGTCGCCGTAGGCGATCTCGACGAGTGTCATGTCGTTGTACCGCGGGTCCTTCAGCTCGTTCTTCATGTGGCCGATCCAGGTGTTCTGGTTCGTCGCCGTCTTCGCCGCGGACAGGATGGCGATCTCGCCCTGGTAGTCGATCTGTTCGCCGAGCAGTTCGAGCTGCTTCACCGCGAGGTCCTCGGCGCTCGCCGGAGAGACGAAGGCGTTGCGGCACTCGGGCCGGGTGTCGGAGTCGAAGGTGACCACCTTGACACCTCGGTCGAGGGCTTTCTCCAGGGCGGGGCACAGCGCGTCGGGGTCCTGGGCGGAGACCGCCATGGCGTCCACGTCCTGCTGGGTGAGGCTCTCGATCTCGGAGACCTGGCCCGCGGTGTCGGCTCCGTCCCGCGTGCCGCCCTGCTTGAAGGTCGAGCCCAGTTCCCGCACGGCCCGTTCGCCGCCCTCGTCGGCCACTTCGAAGTACGGCGTGTTGACCTGCTTCGGCAGGAAGCCGATGGTGAGGCCCTTCTTCAGCGGCGCGTTGGGCGATGCCTCCGCGGCCGCCGCGTCCGCGGCGCCGGCCGTGGAGCTGCCGTTCAGGCTTCCGCACGCGCAGGACAGCAGGCCGAGCGAGGCGACCGTGGCGAACAGTACGGTCCTGCGGCGTGAAGTGATTCCGTGCATGCGCTTCTTTCCGAGGTGGGGGCACCCAAAGGAGTCGCGGGGGCCGTCAACGCGCCATGAAGGTTTCCACTACGTTGCCGGGACGTTAAGTAAGGCCACGGAGCGGCGTCAATAGGTGTGCGGCATGTTGTGTGTGGGGAAGTCGTGGTCTCTCCCCGGTTCTTCACCTGGGCCTTTCGATCACTCCGCGGAACGCTCCGGGAGTTTTCACTTCTCTTCACCATCGGACGGGCCGGCTCCGGGCGGTGCGCAATCCCCGTACGGTGGTCGCGTCGGCCCCGACCGGCTCACCGCCGCGGGCGACCGGACGAGAGGGTCTTTGCCGGTGTGGTGCCGTCGGCCTCGGCCGCGTCGGCGAGAGCCTCTGCGGCGGCTTTTGCGGCCCGTGCCGTGTCGTCCGCGGCCTGAGCGGACATGTCACCGCCGGAGGGCCTGTCGCGGGTGGCCGGGGACGGCGGCAGCACCTCGCTGAAGGCCCGGGACACCCCTTGGAGCGCGGAGGTGATTTCGCTGGGGATCATCCAGAAGTTGTTGCCCTGCCCCTGGGCGAGCTGCGGCAGCGCCTGGAGGTACTGGTAGGCGAGGAGTTTCGGGTCGGGGTCGTTGCGGTGCACGGCCTGGAACACCTCGTCGACGGCGCGGGACTGGCCCTCGGCCTGGAGGATCGCGGCCGTCCGGTTGCCCTCCGCGCGCAGGACGGCGGCCTGCTTGTCCCCCTCCGCCGTGAGGATCTGCGACTGGCGCTGCCCCTCGGCCCCGAGAATCGCGGCCCGTTTGTCCCGCTCGGCGCGCATCTGCTTCTGCATGGCGTCCTTGATCGACTGCGGGGGGTCGATGGCCTTGATCTCCACTCGGTTGACCCTCAGTCCCCACTTGCCCGTGGCCTCGTCCAGGACACCCCGGAGCTGGCTGTTGATCGTGTCGCGGGAGGTGAGGGTCTTCTCCAGGTCCATGGATCCCACGACGTTGCGCAAGGTGGTGACCGTGAGCTGTTCGACACCCTGCAGGAAGTTGGCGATCTCGTAGAACGCCGCGCGTGGGTCGGTGACCTGGAAGTACAGGACGGTGTCGATCTCGACGACCAGGTTGTCCTCGGTGATGACGGGTTGCGGTCTGAACGAGACGACCTGTTCCCGCAGGTCGATCAACGGGTGCACACGGTCGATGTAGGGGATGACGACGCTCAGGCCGGGGGTCAGGGTCCGGTGGTACCGGCCGAGCCGCTCGACGTTGCAGGCCCGCGCCTGCGGCACGATGCGTACCGCCCGGACCAAGGTGAAGATCACGACGATGGCGACGATCAGGCCGACGACGAGGGCAGCGGAGACATCCATCACTTCAGTCCCGGGGGTAGACGAGCGCCGTGGCGCCTCTGATCTCGATGACGTCGACGGTCGCGCCGGCCGAGATCACCAGCGTCTCGTCGTAGGAACGGGCCGTCCATTCCTCGCCGTCTATGCGCACCCGGCCGTCGGCCCCCGTCACCTCCGAGAGGACTCGGGCGGGCTTGCCGACCAGGGCCTCGGTGCCGAACCGGGCCGGTTGCGGGAGGAGGGCCCGGCGTAGCGCGACGGGGCGGACGAGCAGCAAGGTGGCCGCGGCGAGAACGCCGAACGCCAGGAACTGGAAGGGCAGCGGCACCCCGCTCGCCGCGAGTCCCGCGGTGACGAGCGCGGCCACGCCCAGCATTCCGAGCGCGGCGGTGAGAGTGAAGATCTCCACGACGACCAGACCAGCCGCGATGATCAACCAGATCAGCCATGGATCCATGACGCGCCCCCTCACCGGTCGGGGTGTGCGTGGAACTCGGTCGTCGCCGGCACCGGCCCATGGGACCGAAAGGCCGGTGAAGACACCTTTTGCTTCACTTTATGCTTCCTTCTCGCGCGGTGAAAGTGAGGCGGCGGCGCCCCGGGCGGCGAAGGGGCGGCGTCCCGGGTGATGTGCCGTCGGGGTGTTTACGGCGTAGTGTCCGCATATGGGCGATGTTCGGTACGGCTGGCGCGAGACGGCCCTGCCGGAGCCGGCCGGGCTCGACGGCCGCAGCCGCAGCCCGGTGTGCCGGTCCGGACGGTGGCGGGCACGGTATCGCCAGGCACGGCCGGAGCGCGGTGGCGACGACGCGGCGGCCGGGGCCGGCAGGACCGGCCGCGGGTGCGCGCGCTGCTCCGGGCGGCTGCCGCCCGGCGCGGGCGTGCGGGGCGTGGCCGTCTCGGCCTGCGTGTCGCCGCGGGCGCGAGTACGGGTGCGGGTGGGGAAGTGATGGACACCGCGATGGCGGCCGTGCTCCAGGAGAGCGGCGCTTTCGGCGGGCTGCTGTACGTGCTGCCGCCGGACGGGGAGGCGCTGTGGCTGGCGATGGTGGCGGGGGCTCCGCGTGAGATCACGACTCCGTGGAGACGGATCGCGCTGACCGATCCCATGCCGGTGGCGGACGCGGTACGCGAACGGCGCCTGGTCTGGGTCGGCAGCCAGGAGGAGATGGCCCGCCGCTACCCCAGGCCCGCGCTCGTCCTGCCGTACAAGTTCGCGCTGGCCGCCGCTCCGGTCGTCTCCGGCACCGCGATCCAGGGCGGACTGGTACTGCTCTTCTCCGGGGACCACCCGCCGCTGCTGAGCCAGGAGGAGCGTGAGGCCGTCCGGGCCGGCAGCGCCCGCCTGGGAGACCTGCTGCGAGAAGCCGCGGACCGCGGTGACCCGCTGCTGCCGGCCGACCGGCCGCGTCTGCTGCCGCCACCGGCCGGACGCGCTCCCTCCCCCGCCGAGGCGTCGGCGGTCGCGGCCTTCCTCGACCGGCTGCCGGGAGGGTCCTGCGCGCTGGACCCGCGGGGCCGTATCACCTTCATCACCCCGGCCGCAGCCGGTCTCCTCGGCGGTGACGCCGACGACCTGCTGGGCGCCCTGCCCTGGGAAGCGCTGCCGTGGATGGACGTTCCGCAGGTCGAGGACCGCTACCGGGCCGCGCTGGTCAGCCGGCAGCCCCAGGCGTTCACCGTCCTGCGCCCCCCGGACGTGTGGCTGTCCTTCGAGCTGTACCCGGACTCCTCCGGCATCAGCGTCCGCATCACGCGCGTCGAGCCGTCCGAGGACGCCCCCTCCGCCCGGCCCGGACCGACCGCGGGTCCCAGCCGGGCCACCGTGCTGTACCACCTGATGCACCTGGCCTCCACCCTCACCGAGGCCGTCGGTGTGCGGGACGTGGTCGAGCAGACCGCGGACCAGTTGCTGCCCGCTCTGGGGGCGCAGGCCATGGTGCTGATGACCGCCGAGGAGGGCCGCCTGAGGATCCTCGGACACCGCGGCTACCGCGCCGGAGTACTGGACCGTTTCGACGCCCTCCCCCTGGGCGCCGACATTCCCGGCGCCAGGGTCCTGGCCACCGGCGTACCGGAGTTCTTCTCGGACTTCGAGGAGATCCGGAGCGCCTACCCGCCCACCGCGCACGAGGACGAGATGGCGTCGTGGGCCTTCCTGCCGCTGATCGCCTCCGGCCGCCCCATCGGCTCGCTCCTCCTCGCCTACCGGCGGCGCCGCTTCTTCCCGCCCGGTGAGCGCGCCGTGCTGATGTCGCTGGCCGGTCTGGTCGGCCAGGCCCTGGACCGTGCCCGGCTCTACGACGCCAAACACAGCCTCGCCCACCGCCTGCAGTCCGGCCTGCTGCCGCACACGCTGCCGCGGGTTCCCGGCCTGAGAGTCGCCGCCCGTTACCTTCCGGCGGCCCGGGGCGTGGGCGTCGGCGGCGACTTCTACGACCTCATCCGCCTCGACGCGCGCACCGCCGGCGCCGCCATCGGTGACGTACAGGGACACAACGTCGACGCCGCCGCCCTCATGGGGCAGGTCCGCACCGCCGTCCACGCCCACGCCACCGTGGGGGCTTCCCCCGACAGTGTGCTGGCGAGCACCAACCGCCTGCTGACGGACCTCGACCCCGGGCTGTTCACCAGTTGCGCCTACGTCCACCTGGATCTCGCCACCCACCGGGCGTGTCTGGCCACCGCCGGGCACCCGCCGCCCCTGCTGCGCCACTCCGGCGGGCACACCGAACTCCTGCGCGTGCCCCCCGGTCTCCTGCTGGGCGTCGAACCCGACTCCCTGTACCCGACCCTGGAGTTCCCCCTGCCGCCGGGATGTGTGCTCGCCCTTTACACCGACGGCCTCGTCGAGGCTCCCGGCATCGACCTCGACGACGCGACCGCGGCCCTCGCCGGACTCCTGGAACAGGCCGATCCCACCGACCTCGACGTCATGGCCGACTCCCTCATCCGGCACGCCCCCACCCCCGGCGACGACATCGCTCTCCTCCTCATCAGCCCCGAAGACTGACGGAGAGGAACGTCAGGGAGCCCCGGACCCGAGGGCGGGCACTCGTCCTCCCGCGGTGCGGCGGGACTCCGCCCTCACAGGCCGGGCGGGAGCCGGGGGCCAGGGCCGGGGCCGGTGTACCCCCCCGACCAGAGCGGGGGGGAGGCGGCCGGAGCACGACCCCGCCTGCCGGTCATGCGCGGCTGCGGGCCCGCCGCACCCGCGCATGACGCACACCCGAGGGCCTCGACCGGCCGGCCGCTCCGCCGCGGCGCGTTCCGCACGGGACTCGTCGTCCCCAGGACCGTGCGGCGTCACCCACCCTGTTCCGTCGGGTCTGCGATGGTCACCCCGCGGCGTGGCACCGAGCGCGGGCAGCCGCTCGGCCTGATCCGCCGTACCAGCGCCCTCGGGAAGGGGGGCCGGTGCCTGGCACCGGCCCCCCTTCCCGAGCCGGCCGGTCCGCTCCGCTCCGCTCAGGCGGGAACCGCGTCGTCGGCCTCCGGGTCGCGCAGCGGGGGGATGAACAAGGAGAGCACCAGGGCCAGGAGGGTGACGAGGGCACCGAGCCAGAAGACCCACGCGTACCCGGCGTCCTGGTAGAAGGCGGTGCCGTCGACCACGGTGCTGTGCGCGTTCAGCAGGGCGTACGCGCCCGCGGTGACGACGGCGCCGAACAGGCTGATGAGCATGTTGAGCATGCCGCTGCCCAGCCCCTGTTCCTCGGGCGAGACGACGCCGACCACGAGCACCGGCGCTCCCGCGACCACGACACCCGAGCCGATGTTGGCGACACAGGACGTCAGGGCCAGTTCGAGCTCGTCGCCGTGGAAGAAGCCCACGAGCGTGTAGCCGAACGCCATGACCGCGAGCCCGGCGATCCACACCTTGCGCGGGTCCAGGTGCCGCAGGAAGCGGCTGGCGAGGAGACCGGTGGCGAACATCACCAGGTTCCAGCTGACGCTGACCACGGCGTTGTGCTGGGCCGTCCAGCCCAGGCCGGCGGAGACACCGGGGATGTGCGGGAAGAGGGCGAGCAGGATGGCCAGGCCCGGCATGGTGAACGCGACCGTCTGGGCGAGGCCGCCCGCGGTGAGCGCCAGAGCCACGGGGCGGCGGCGCAGCACCCGCAGGTCCAGGATCGGGTGGGTCTGGGCCCGCTCGACGAACAGGAAGGCGGCCAGGGCCGCGGTTCCGGCGGCGAGCCAGCCGAGCGTCCTGGCGTCCGTCCAGCCCCAGCTCTGTCCCTGGCCGACGGCGTAGACCACGGCGGTCAGGCCGCCGCCCAGCACCAGGCCGCCGAGCCAGTCGAAGCCCGGCGCGAGAGCGCGCCGCGGTGTCCGCGGCACCAGGAACGCGACCAGCAGGAAGGCGAGGGCGGTGGCGAGGGCGAGGAACCAGAGGGCGCCCCGGTGACCCCAGTTGTCGACGAGCCAGCCCGCCAGGAACGGTGTGCCGAGGGCGACCAGACCGACGCTGCTGCCCATGACGCCGCTGGCCGGCTTGACCAGCCGGGGCGGGAAGACGTCCCGGACCGCGGCGAAGGAGAGGGCGCCGAAGGGACCGTAGAACCCGGCGACGGCCCGGCCGACCAGCACCAGCCAGAACTCCCCGGCCATGGCCGCCAGGGCCTCGCCGCCGGCACCCAGCGCCATCATGACGAGCATGACGCGCTTCCTGCCGTACAGGTCACCCAGTTTGATGGCGAACGGTGTGAGGAGGGTGGACGCCAGGGTGAGGGTCAGGCCGAACCACGCGACCTGGGTCGTGTGGAAGCTCTGGGCGACGCTCGCGGTGGCGTTGGCACCGAGGATCCCGCCTGCGGCCAACAGCTGGGTGGGCCAGGCCAGAGCGATCAGCACCGCGACCAGGCGGAGGTTCCATCGTCCACCCGACTCGGCAGGAGAGGCGGTGTCGAGTGAGGGGCTTGGCGACGTCGATGTCATGCCAGCCCTCCTTTCACGGAGGTGCCGAAGGAAGAGTGAGGCGCTGTGGGAGGGGGAGCGAAAGAAACGGCCGCCGTTCATACGGCGTTCACCGGGGCGGCGGCAGGGCGGCGGTCCGTCGTCGCGTGACGTTGATGATGACCTGAACACTTAGTGCACGCTAGGTTTTGCGACTGTGTCACACATCACACCGCGAAGGCCGTGAACGGTCTGTCGCCGGGGCCCCGCGCCACCCCGGTACCGTTCTGCCATGGCGACACCCAGGGGGCCGCGCGGCGGCTACACGGCAGGCCGGGCTCGACGCGTCCAGATCCTGGAGGCGGCACTGCTGCGCTTCGGGCGGGACGGCTACCAGAAGACCTCCCTGGCCCGCATCGCCCGGGACGCGGAGATCACCGACGCGGGACTGCTGCACCACTTCCGCGACAAGCAGCAACTCCTGCTGGCCGTCGTCGAGTACTGGCACGACCGCATGGACGTCCAGTGGCAGCGGGTCTCCGAGTCGGTGCGGGACGCCTTCCGCTGCCACCTGGAGGACACCGCCGAGACACTCACCATGCCGGGCATGGTGGAACTCGCCGTGGTGATCGCCGCCGAGGCGACCGCCCCCGACCACCCGGCCCACGACTTCTTCACCCACTGGCAGGAGAAGGGCGTGAGGGAGCTCGCGGACCGGCTGCGCACCGGCAGCCGCAACGGCGAGCTCCTGCCGGACCTGGATCACGAGCGCATCGCCCGCGAGTGCGCGGCCCTCGACACCGGCCTGCGCCAGCAGTGGCTCGCCAGCGACCGGTCCTTCGACCTCGTCGCGGTGGCCCGCGCCCACCTCGACCGGCTCATGCGCTCCATCTCCGCCGACGGCCAGGGGCTGTAGCCGCGGCCGTCGAGCCGCCGGGTTACGGAGGAGGAGACCGCCCCCACCGGGACTCCGCCGGCACTCGTCCACCATGATTGTCATGAACGCGACCAGGCAGGGCGATTCCGCCCGGACAGAGGCCGCCCCCGAGGGGAACAAGCACATGGTGACCCACATCACGCACAGGAAGACCTAGCGTTCACTAGGTTTTGGGGCGCATGATCGAGCCTGCTCATCTCCGCCCCACAAAGCCGCCGTCCGACACCGGCGCCCACGCGCTGAGGAACTCGCCATGCCGCATCACTGGACCGCCCGCGTCATCACCCCTCACCGGCAATCCGGGCCGCCCGCCGAAGGCGCCCGGCCCGGCTCTCTGCTGCGCAGCGAGTTCACCGCGCGAAGCGCGGTCGCGGCCGCCCGCCTCTTCGTCACCGCGCTCGGCGTGTACGAGCTGGAACTCAACGGCACCGTGGTCGGCGACCACGTGCTCGCCCCCGGCTGGACCAGTTACCGCCACCGCCACCGCTACCAGGTCTTCGACGTGACCGGCCTGGTCCGCGAGGGCCGCAACGGCTGGGGCGCGCACCTGGCGGACGGCTGGTACCGGGGCCTGCTCGGCTTCAACGGCGGCACCCGGGACATCTACGGCGAGGACACGGGCCTGCTCGCCGAGCTGCACGTCGAGTACGCCGACGGCAGCCGCGAGACCGTCACGACCGGGGAGCACTGGCGCTGCGGGCCCTCCCCCGTCGTCGCCGCCGGCCTGTACGAGGGCGAGGAGTACGACGCCCGCCGCGAGCAGGCCGGCTTCAGCGAAGCGGGCTTCGACGACTCGGCCTGGGAGCCGGTGCGCGTCCTGGAGTTCGACACGGCCGTGCTCTTCCCCGCCGACAGCCCGCCGGTGCGGCGGATCGAGTCCGTCGCCCCCGTCGCCGTCACCACCTCGCCGGCCGGCCGTACCGTCGTCGACTTCGGGCAGAACCTCGTCGGACGGCTGCGCATCCGGGTCCGCGGCGAGGCCGGCCGCACCGTCACGCTGCGCCACGCCGAGGTCCTGGAGGACGGCGAACTGTGCACGCGCCCACTGCGGCACGCCACCGCCACCGACCGCTACACCCTGCGCGGCGCCCCGGAGGGCGAGGAGTGGGAACCCCGCTTCACCTTCCACGGCTTCCGCTACGCCGAGATCGAGGGCTGGCCGGGCCCGCTGGAGGCCGCCGATGTCACCGCCGTGGTGCTCCACAGCGACCTGCGCCGCACGGGCTGGTTCTCCTGCTCCGACGCGTCCTTGGACCGGCTGCACGAGAACGTGGTGTGGGGGATGCGCGGCAACTTCGTCGACGTGCCCACCGACTGCCCGCAGCGCGACGAGCGGCTCGGCTGGACCGGCGACGTCCAGGTCTTCACCCCCACCGCGGCCTTCCTCTACGACGTCCGCGACCTGCTGCGGTCCTGGCTGCGCGACCTGGCCGCCGACCAGGGCGACGACCCGGACGGGGTGCCGCCGGTGTTCAGCCCCGACATCCCGGTGATCACCCCCGTGCCGCTGCCGCCCGGGAACCCCCCGATGACCGGCTGGTGCGACGCCGCCGTCATCGTGCCCTGGGTCCTGTACGAGCGCTACGGGGACACCGAGGTGCTGCGCACCCAGTACCCCTCGATGCGCGCCTGGGTCGACGCGGTCGACCGCCTGGCCGGCCCCGGCCGGATCTGGGGCGAGGGCTTCCAGTTCGGTGACTGGCTGGACCCCACCGCCCCGGCGGACGATCCCGGGCGGGCGATGACCCCCTCCGCCCTGGTCGCCACGGCCTACTTCGCGCACTCCTGCCGGCTGCTGGCGCGCACCGCGCACCTGCTGGCGCGGGCGGACGACGCCGAGCACTACCACGCCCTGGCCGACTCCGTGCGCGACGCCTTCCGCGGCCGCTTCCACGCCGGCGGCGGACGGCTGACGGAGGAGACCCAGACCGCCTACGCCCTCGCCCTGTGCTTCCGCCTGCTGGAGGAGGACGCCGAGCGCGCCGAGGCCGGACGCCGGCTGGCCGGGCTCGTGGCCGAGCGCGGCCACCGCATCGGCACCGGGTTCCTCGGCACCCCGCTGGTGTGCGAGGCGCTCACCGACACCGGGCACGTGGACACCGCCTACCGGCTGCTGACCCAGCGGGCCTGCCCGTCCTGGCTGTACCAGGTGGACATGGGTGCCACCACCGTCTGGGAACGCTGGGACAGCATGCTCCCCGACGGCAGCGTCAACCCCGGTGAGATGACGTCCTTCAACCACTACGCGTTCGGAGCCGTCGCCGACTGGATGCACCGCACCGTCGCCGGTCTGGCACCGGCCGCACCGGGCTACCGCCGGCTCCTGGTCCGGCCCCGCCCCGGCGCCGGCCTCACCTGGGCGCGGGCCGCGCACGAGACCCCTCACGGGCGGGCCGAGACGGGCTGGCGCCTTAAGGCCGGAACGCTGCGGGTCGATCTCCTCGTGCCGCCGCACGTCACCGCGCGGGTCGAACTCCCGGGCGCGGAGCCCGTGGAGGTCGGCCACGGCCGGCATTCCTTCCACGCCCCGTTCCCGCCGGACTCACGGTGACCCGCACCGGCCCGGCCGTCCCCCGCCGCTGTCCGCACACCGAACCCGTACGAGGACCCTTCATGGAGCACATCAGCCTGCCCGACGACTTCCTGTGGGGCATCGCCACCGCGGGGCACCAGAACGAGGGCGACAACACCGCCGCCGACACCTGGTTCCTCGAGCACACGACGCCCTCGCTGTTCCGCGAGCCCAGCGGACCGGCGTGCCGGGGCTACGAGCAGTGGGAGACAGACCTCGACCTGGTCGCGGGACTGGGACTCAACGCCTTCCGCTTCTCCGTGGAATGGGCCCGGATCGAGCCCGAGCGCGGTGTCGTGCGGGCCGAGGCCCTCGACCACTACGAGCGGGTGGTCGACGGCTGCCTCACCCGTGGCCTCGCGCCCGTCGTGACGTTCTGCCACTTCACCGCGCCGCACTGGTTCGCGGCGGCCGGCTCGTGGACCGCCGCCGACGCCCCGGACCGGTTCGCCGAGCAGTGCGACCGCGTCATGGCCCGCTTCGGCGACCGGATCGCGTACGGCGTCACCCTCAACGAACCCAACCTGGAGCAGCTCCTGCAGGTGGGCGGGAAGCTCCCGGCCGAGGCGGAGGCGCTCAAGACGCGGATGCTCGCCGCCGCTGCGCGGGCCGCCGGGAGCGACACCTACTGCAGTGCGAACGTCATCCCCGCCGACCGGCAGGAGGAGTTCCAGGAGGCCTTCACCCGCGCCCACCGCGCCGCCCGCGAGGCGATCAAGGCACGCCGCGGCGACCTCCCGGTCGGCGTGTCCATCGCCGTCGCCGACGAGGTCGCCCTGCCCGGCGGCGAGGAACGCCGGGACGCCAAGCGCGCCGCCGTGTACGACCACTGGCTGCGTGAGGCACGCGACGACGACTTCATCGGCGTGCAGAACTACGAGCGCATCGTGCACGGCCCCGACGGCGAGGTGACGCCCGAGGGGGAACTCAACGGCATGGGCACCGTCATCGAGCCCGAGTCCCTCGCCGGCGCGGTCCGGTACGCCCACGAGGTGTCGGGGGTGCCGGTCCTCGTCACCGAGCACGGCATCCAGACCCCGGACGACAGGCAGCGCGCCGCGTTCGTCCCGGCCGCGATTCACGGCCTCGCCGCCGAAGTCGGCGCGGGCACCCCCGTGCTGGGCTACTGCCACTGGACGCTGATGGACAACTTCGAGTGGATCTTCGGGTACGGCGCTCAGCTCGGGCTCCACGAGGTCGACCGCGTCACCTTCCAGCGCCGTGCGAAGCCCAGCGCGACGGCCTACGCCGAGGTGGTGCAGAGCTACCGGGGCGCGCTCGCCGGCCCGCGCCGCTGAGCGTCTCCCCGGGTGCCGGGGGGGTGACGGAGCGGAGCGCCCCGGGGGGCGGCCCCGGGGGGGGGGGGGCCCGCGGGGGGGGTGGGGGGCGGGGGGGCCCCCCGGGGGCACACCCC
>NZ_JBUDHV010000016.1:87818-136337 GCF_054956795.1 Streptomyces sp. SYSU D01066-1
CCGCTGCGGCGCGCCCGGGGGGCGGGGGGGGTCACGGAGCGCCCCCCGGGGGGCGCCCCCGGGGCCGGGTGGCGCCCACGGCGGTCGTGTCGGCGCGGGTTCAGCCCTCGTTCGCAACCGCCATCTCGCCGAGCTCGGACCAGTCGTCCTGCGCGAGGGTCGTGTTGACGATCCGCGGGGTCTCCACCAGGTGCGGCGGCAGGGTCCGGCGGGCCTGGGCGAAGTGGGCGGAGCCGACGTGCGCCGCGCCGGCCTCGTCGTCGCGGAAGGCCTCGACCAGGACGTACTCGGTGGGGTCGTCGACGCTGCGGGACCAGTCGAACCACAGGCAGCCCGGCTCGCCACGGGTCGCCTCGGTGAACTCACGCGTGATCTCGGGCCAGGCGTCGGCGTCCTCGGGCCGGACGCGGAACTTGGCGGTGATGAAGATCATGAATGGGTCCTTTCTGTCGTTCAGGGAACGAGGATCGCACGTCAGCGGACGCGTCCGGCGTCCAGGTCGCCCGCGTCGCCGCAGGGGCCGAGAGGCCGAGGGGCCGCCGCAGCCCGGTTCCCGGAGGGCTCACCACCGAGCGGTTCCCGAGCAGCAGCCGTGCTGCCGCCGCGCCTGGCGTGTTCCGCGTCGAGCGGGGCCTGACCGCGGCCGGGTCAGCCGGGTGAGGAAGCGGAGAGCTGGGCGCGCACCCATGCGGGGTCGGGGTTGGTGCGGGGCCGGCCCGCGACGACGACCGTCGGCACGGTCTCGTTGCCGCCGTTGGCCGCCCGTACCGCTGCCGCCGCCTCCGGGTCGCGCCAAATGTCGACCCAGTGCAGCCGGCGGGCGTCACGGCCCAGCCTGAGGCGCAGCCGCAGACAGTACTTGCAGCCCGGCCGCCAGTAGACGACCGGCCGGCCGTCGGCCTCGCTGCGGCGCCGCGCCTCCAGCGCGCCGACCGGCCGCGGGAAGACCAGCGGCGAGTGGACGCCCGCGAGCAGGAGGAAGAACAGGAGGAGTACGGCGGCCTCGCCGGCGCTCCCGTCCAGGACCAGCCCCGTCGCGACGGCCGAGCCGCACAGCACCAGCAGCGACGGCAGAACCCAGGTACGCGTCATGAGGACGCAGGTCAGCGTGCGCCGACCGACCGACTTTGCATGTTCATACGTTGCCCTGCATAATCAATACATGTCCAAGGTCCTCACTTCCCTCCCGGCCGGCGAGCGCGTCGGCATCGCCTTCTCCGGCGGTCTCGACACCTCGGTCGCGGTCGCGTGGATGCGCGACAAGGGTGCCGTCCCCTGCACCTACACCGCCGACATCGGCCAGTACGACGAGCCCGACATCGCCTCGGTGCCGGACCGCGCCAAGACCTACGGCGCCGAGGTCGCGCGTCTGGTCGACTGCCGCGCGGCGCTCGTCGAGGAGGGCCTGGCCGCGCTCGCGTGCGGGGCGTTCCACATCCGTTCGGGCGGGCGGGCGTACTTCAACACCACGCCGCTCGGCCGCGCCGTCACGGGCACCCTGCTGGTCCGGGCGATGCTCGAGGACGACGTCCAGATCTGGGGCGACGGCTCGACGTTCAAGGGCAACGACATCGAGCGGTTCTACCGGTACGGCCTGCTGGCCAACCCGAACCTGCGGATCTACAAGCCGTGGCTGGACGCGGACTTCGTGACCGAGCTCGGCGGCCGCAAGGAGATGTCGGAGTGGCTCCTCGCCCACGACCTGCCCTACCGCGACAGCGCGGAGAAGGCGTACTCCACCGACGCCAACATCTGGGGCGCCACCCACGAGGCCAAGACCCTGGAGCACCTGGACACCGGCGTGGAGACCGTCGAGCCGATCATGGGCGTGCGGTTCTGGGACCCGTCGGTCGAGATCGCCACCGAGGACGTGACGATCGGCTTCGAGCAGGGCCGCCCGGTGACGATCAACGGCAAGGAGTTCGCCTCCGCCGTCGACCTGGTGATGGAGGCCAACGCCATCGGCGGCCGGCACGGCCTGGGCATGTCGGACCAGATCGAGAACCGGATCATCGAGGCCAAGAGCCGCGGCATCTACGAGGCCCCCGGCATGGCACTGCTGCACGCGGCGTACGAGCGGCTCGTCAACGCCATCCACAACGAGGACACCCTCGCCCACTACCACAACGAGGGCCGGCGGCTGGGCCGGCTGATGTACGAGGGCCGCTGGCTGGACCCGCAGGCCCTGATGGTGCGCGAGTCGCTGCAGCGCTGGGTCGGCGCGGCCGTCACCGGTGAGGTCACCCTGCGGCTGCGGCGTGGTGAGGACTACTCGATCCTCGACACCACGGGTCCGGCGTTCAGCTACCACCCCGACAAGCTGTCCATGGAGCGCACCGAGGACTCGGCGTTCGGGCCGGTGGACCGGATCGGGCAGCTCACCATGCGCAACCTCGACATCGCCGACTCCCGGTCCAAGCTGGAGCAGTACGCGGGCATCGGCCTGATCGGCACCGGCGGTCCCGCCATCGGCGCGGCGCAGGCGGCCGCGACCGGCCTGATCGGCACCATGCCGGAGGGCGGCGCCGAGGCGATCGCCTCCCGTGGCCAGGTCTCCGGGGACGACGAGCTGCTGGACCGCGCGGCGATGGAGTCCGGCACCGACTGACCGGTACCTGGTGCGGGTGGCCCGGCGGTGTGGGGCCACCCGCACGTCGGTCGACGGAGTCCTTGGCGCCCGGCGGCCGACCGCGTGGCCGTCTTGCGGGCCGTGGCCGGCACCGACGCCGATCCGGGCGCCGGCCCGGGCACCCGCTCCGCCCGTCGGGGCCCGGTCGGTCCGGTGGTCCGGGCGGATGAGGGCGCCCCACGGGCCGGAGGCATAAGGCGGGAACCGAGGGGCTTGAGGGCCGTGAGGGACCCGGCGGTGCCGGACGCCGCGCCGCCCGGTGCCGCGGGCGAACCGGCCCGGCGCGGATCCGCCGGTGCCCGATGCGGTGGCCGCTCGTTGTTGTCGGCGAACGCCGTGTGCCGTGCTCGACGGCCCCGGCCCGGCCCGCGACCGACTCGGAGTCCGATGATCGCCGACATGCCCCGTGGCGGCCCTGACGCCACACGCCGGCACCGCAGGTCCGAAACGGACCGTGTGGAGTACACCGACCGGTCCGGCACCCCGGAGAAAGGGCGGCAGGCGCTGCGCGGACCTGACCGGCCGCAACGGCTGACGGGCGGCTGCCGGACCCCCTGCCGCCCGCCCCTCGCCACGGCCCGCGGCGTCCCCGGCCCGCACCTCCTCGGACTCGGAGCGGGACCGGGCCGGCTCGCCCGGCATTCCACGGACCGGCGCCCCGCGGCCCGGGTGACCGTGAGCGACGTCGTCCCCGACCTGGTCGAGCGGATCCGTCGCGGGCCGGCGGGCTCGCGCCCCCGGGCGATGCCCGCGGTGCTGGACGCCCCGTCGGCCGTCGCCCCCGACGGCGTCTTCGGCGTGGCGGTGCCGGCCATGACGCCGCACCGTCTTCCGGTGCCGGGCGGCGTGGCCCCGCTGGGGGAGGGCACCCGCGTCGCGCGGCGGCTGCTGATCATCGACGGCCGGCGCCGCCCCGCCCGTCTCGCCGCCGCGCCCCCGCTGTGGCTGACCGGTGGCCTGCCACCCCTCCCCGGCGGTCTGATCAGCCCGCGCGGGCGGCACGGCGCGAAGGCGCCGCACGCCCCGGCCGGCCTGTGCACACCGGCCGTCCCGGCGTGCACGCGTTTCGTCCCGCCCGGACACCTGGTGGCCGTGGCCGCCCGGGACCTGCGGGAACGGTAGGCGGCACCCGGTGCGGCCCCGGCGTGCGCGGGGCCGCCCGGCCCCCCTTCCCCCGTGCCGCTCCGCCCCCGCGGGCACTCCCCCGCCCCCACACCAGGACTTCTCCCATGACCTTCGTGGCCGCCCCGGCCAAGGCGCTCTTCGCGCTCTCGCGCGGTACCCAGGCCTCGCTGAGCGTCGCCCAGCCCCTGATCGCGGCTCTCCTCGCCGACGACCACCCCGCACCGCCGCGTCTCGCCGCGGCCACCCTCGCCGCGTTCGCGGCCTTCTTCGCCGTCTTCGCCGCCAACGACGTACTCGACATCGACACGGACCGGCGGCGCTTCGTCCACCTGCGCTCCTACGAGGGAGCCGACCTGGACAGCGTCGGCGGACGGCATCCCCTGGCCCGGGGCCGGGTGTCCCGCCGGGCGGCGCTCACCTGGACCGGCGGGCTGGCCCTGATCGCCGCCGTCGTCGCCGCGCTGCTCAGCTGGGTGTGCCTGGCGCTGTTCGCCGCGGCCGCCCTCCTCCAGGTCCTCTACTGCCGGCTGGCCACCGTGACGCCGCTCAAGTTCCTGGTCAGCGGTGTCATGGTCGCGGTCGGTGCCGCCGCCGGATGGTTCGCGGTGTCCTCCCGCCTCGATTCGCCGCGGCTGGGCCTGTTCCTGGTGTGGATGGCGGCGTGGGAGATCGGCGGCCGCAACATCCCCAACGATCTCGCCGACATCGACGAGGACCGGCACCTCGGCGTCCGCACCCTGCCCGTGGCCTTCGGCCCGCGGACCGGCGCGGCGGTCGCCTTCGGCTTCCTCCTCGTGGCCGGTGCCGCGAGCTGCCTTCTGGCCTGGGTGGCGCTGCGTTCCTTCGGCCCGCCCGGTCTGGTCGGCACGGTGCTGGTCACGGCTGTCACGGTGGTCCGGCCGGGCCTCGTCCTGCTGCGCCGCGCCGAGCCACCGGTCGCCCTGGCGGCGTTCAACCTGGCGTCGTTCCAGCCCGTGGGCGTCCTGGCCGTGTTCGCGGCCGGCCTCGCCTCGGCCGGGCTGTGGAGCTGACCCCCGCCGCCGCCCCGTTCGCCGGCCCCCTCCCGGTGACCGGAGCCTCTGGCCGGCGTCCCGGGGCGGGGCCCGGAACGGACCGGTGCCGCCCGACGGGGCGGCGAGGCACCGGCGCTAAGGTCGTGCCCATGCGCCTCGCCCTCTTCGACCTGGACGGCACCCTCGTCGACCGCGGTGCCGCCTTCGCAAACGCCGTAGCCGGCCTCGTCCACGACCACGCCTACGGTCCGGAGATCGAGCGGTGGCTGCGGACCGAACTCGCCGACTCGGCCGACCGCGAGGACTTCGTCCGCCTCCGCGACGTCTTCGGGATCGGCGAGGACCCCGGCCACCTGTGGCGCGTCTACGTCGACCGGATGGCGTCCGCCGTCACCTGCCGTCCCGCCGTCCTGGACAGCCTGGCCAGGCTCAAAGAGGCGGGCTGGAGCATCGGTGTCGCCACCAACGGGGCCAGCGACATCCAGCGCGCCAAGGTCCGCGCCACCGAACTCGCCGGACTGATCGACGGCATCGCCGCCTCCGGCGACATCGACGTCCGCAAACCCGACCCGCGGCTGTTCGAACTGGCCGCGGCGCGCTGCGGTACCCAGCTGACCTCCGGTGACTGGATGACCGGGGACAACCCGGAGACCGACATCGCCGGCGGCACGGCGGCCGGTCTGCGTGCCATCTGGGTACGCGGCCGGCCCTGGCCCGAGGGCCTGACCGCGCGCCACCACGCCGTCGACGACGTCACCGAGGCCGTCGACCACCTGCTCGCCCACTCCCTGGAGTAGCACCGTGTCCCAGCAGCCCGTCGTAGGCATCCTCCACCCCGGCAGCATGGGCGCCGCCGTCGCCGCCCGCGCCGCGGCCAACGCGGCCGCCGTCCTGTGGTGCGCGGACGGACGGAGTCCGGCCAGCGCGCAACGCGCCCGACGGTTCGGCCTGCGGTCCGTGCCTTCCCTGCGGGAGTTGACCGACCGGGCCGACATCGTGATCAGCCTGTGCCCGCCGGCCGCGGCCGAGGAGCTGGCCCGCGAGGTCGCCGGACACGGATTCACCGGCGTGTACGTGGAGGCGAACGCCGTCAACCCCGAGCGCACGGCGCGGATCGCCGCGCTGTTCCCGCCGCCGGCCACCGTCGTGGACGGCGGTGTCATCGGCGCTCCGCCCGTCGGGGGCAGCACCCCCTCCCTGTACTTGTCGGGACCCGAGCCGCAGACCACGGCCGTGGCCCGGCTGTTCGACGGCACCGCCGTACGCGCCGAGGTGCTGGGCCCGCGCATCGGGCAGGCCTCGGCGCTGAAACTCGCCTACGCCGGTTTCCAGAAGGTCAGCCGGGTCCTGGTCGGCCTGTCCTACGCGCTGGCCCATGAGCACGGCGTCGAGGGGGAACTGCGTGAGGTCGCCCTGCGCCGCTCGGACACCTACCTGGCCGAGCCGGAGCACGTGGTCTCCGCCGCGGCGCGGGCCTGGCGGTGGGGGCCGGAGATGGACGAGATCGCCGACACCCTGCAAGCCTCGGGACTGCCACCGCAGTTGCTGCGGGCAGCGGCGGCCACGCTGGAGCGGTGGCGCGCCAGCAAGGACGACGCCTCGCTCACCCTCACGGACGTGCTCGCCCGCCTCGCGGAGCCCGGACGGGAGTAACGGCCCCCCTCCCGGTGAGGGTCCCTCGCGGGCACCGGTGATTTCACCGATGGCACCCGCTCCGGGCGCCACGACGCTGATCGGGTCAGGCATCCCGCCTCCCCGCATCCTCGTCTGGAGGGTCCATGCGTCGTCGTTCCTCACGCCGGCTGCTCGGCGTGCTGGTGGCCGCCACCGCCGCCTTCACCCTGTTCTCCTCAGCATCGACGGCCGGCGCGGCCGGCACCTCCGTGGCGACGGCACCGGCCGCTTCGGCCGCCCAGCCGCTGTCCACCAGTACACCGGTCGTCTTCGTGCACGGCTTCACCGGCAACGCCTCCAACTGGGTCACCGCCATGAGTGTGTTCCGCCTGAACGGCTGGTCCAGCTCCAACCTGTTCGCCTACGAGTACAACTCCTACGGCAGCAACGTCACCAACGCCCAGGGCCTCGCCTCCTACGTCAACACGGTCAAGTCCCGCACCGGCGCGAGCAAGGTCGCCCTCGTCAACCACTCGATGGGCGGCCTGGTCAGCCAGTACTACCTGAAGGTGCTGGGCGGCCACAGCAACGTCAGTCACGTCGCCTCGATCGCCGGCGCCAACCACGGCACCACGTACGCCGGCACGTGTCTGATCTTCACGACGTGCCAGGAGATGTACCCGGGGTCGTCGTTCATATCGCAGATCACCTCGGGCGACGAGACACCCGGGGACACCCGGTACGCCACCTGGTACTCGGCCTGCGACGGCATCATCATCCCGTACACCAGCACCCGGCTGAGCGGCGCGACCAACAACAACGTGCTCTGCCAGACCCACATCGGCTTCCTGGCCGACACGATCGTCATGGGTGAGATCGCGGACTTCGTCGCCTCCTGACCCCTCAGGAAGCCGCCCCGTCCCCGGTGCCTCCTCGGTGCCGGGGACGGCCGCGTGCCCGGCGCGCAATAGTCCACACAGGGCACGTCATAGTCCACAGCGCTCTCCCTACTCTCACAGTGAGCCTCGACAAGAGCCGACCGCGAGGCCCCCTGCTGGTGCACCCCACAGCACGTCCCCTCAGCACGCCCTTCCCCGAAACCCCCACGGACGGAGATCCACATGCGCAGGACGAGCGCACGGTTCACCCTGGCCGGAGCCACGGCGACCGCTGTTGTCATGGCAGTGACAGGTGTTGGTACGGCGAGTGGTTCCGCCCCGGCCGAGCCGCTGGTGGCCGCCGCCGCGCCCATCGGTTTCGGCGCGGCCACCACCGGCGGCGCCGGTGGCTCCACGGTCACCGTCTCCACCGCCTCCGCCTTCATCAGCGCCGTGCAGAGCAGCACCACCCAGACGGTGCGGGTCAACGGCACGATCGCACTGTCGTCGATGACGAAGGTCGCCTCCAACAAGACCATCGTCGGTGTCGGTACCGCCGGGAAGATCACCGGCAGCGGCCTGAACGTCGCCAGCGTGAACAACGTCATCATCCAGAACCTGACGTTCACCGGCTCCAACGACGACGCGATCAACGTCCAGTACTCGACCAACGTCGTCATCGACCACAACGACATCTCCGGTGCCTACGACGGCGCGGTGGACATCAAGCGCGCCTCGAACAACATCACCGTGTCCTGGAACCGCACCCACGACCAGGACAAGAACATGCTGCTCGGCCACTCCGACGACAACGCCTCCGAGGACACCGGCAAGCTGAAGGTGACCTACGCCTACAACTGGTTCGACGGCACCAACCAGCGCAACCCGCGGGTCCGCTTCGGCAACCCGGTGCACGTGCTGAACAACTACTTCAGCGACATCGGCTCCTACGGCGTCGCGTCCACCGAGAACGCGGGCGTCCTGGTGGAGGCCAACTACTTCGAGAACACCGAGGACCCGTACCACCTCGGTGAGGGCGACTCCGACGAGGGCTCGCTGGTGGCGAGGAACAACTACCTCGTCAACTCCGGCTCGGGGCAGACCGGCGGCAGCGTGGCCTCGATCCCGTACAGCTACACCGCCCAGTCGGCGTCCTCCGTGAAGGCGACGGTGACCGCCGGGGCGGGCGTCGGCAAGATCTGACCCGCCCCACCCGTCGCACACCGCGCACGGACAGGACCGGTGGCCCCCCACGCCACCGGTCCTGCTCGGTTTTCCGCGGGTCCCGCGGACCCGTTCCGTCACGGCCCTTGCCGCGTACGACCGCCTCGTCTAGGTTCTCCACCCCCGGAGATGCCGACCGGGGCCGACCGAGGGAGCGCCGATGCCCGCGGACCCGCACGTCAGGCCGGACGGCGGCCCGCGCCGGCCGCTCACCATCGGGCTGCTCACCGCCAACATCCACCTCGGCGTCGGAGCCACCCTGTGGTCCGGCGTCCGCGCCGCCGCCGAGCGCGACGACGTCGGCCTGGTCTGTTTTCCCGGCGGCGACCTGCGCGGCGACGACGCGCCCCGCAGCGCCCTGTACGAACTCGTCGGCCCCGCCCGGCTGGACGGTGTCGTCTGCTGGAGTTCGACGATCGGGCTGCCCTCCTCGGGGGACCGTGCCCGGCGGCTGCTGCGGCGGCTGGCGCACCTGCCGGTGATCAGTCTCAACCAGCCACTGGGCGACCAGGCGGACGTCCTGTCCGTGGACAGCCACGCCGGCATGCGCAAGCTGGTCGGGCATCTCGTCGCCCGGCACGGCTGCCGACGGCCGGTGTGCATCCGCGGCCCGGTCGCCAACCCGGTCTCCGAGGACCGCTACCGTGCCTACACCGACGCCCTGCGCCACCACGGCATCGGGCTGGAGCCCACCCACGTGTGTGCGGCGGTGGACTTCGACGCGGCGGGCGGCGCCTCGGCGATGCGGGTGCTGCTCGAGGCGCGGGGACTGCGGCCGGGGGTGGACTTCGACGCGGTACTGGCGTGCAGCGACGTACTGGCGGCGGACGCGCTGCGGCTGCTGACCGGGCGGGGCGTGCGGGTGCCGCAGGACGTGGCCGTCGTCGGGTTCAACGACTCGCCCGAGGCCCGGCTGGGCGATCCTCCGCTGACCTCGGTGGCCCTGCCCTTCGCGGAACTGGGCGCGCTGGCCGTGGACACGCTGGTGGCCAGGTTGCGGGGCACCGGACCGCCGGACCGGACGACCATCCCGGCCACCCTCGTGACGCGCCGCTCCTGCGGATGCCCCTATCCGACGGCGCGGTACGCCGTACGGCCGCGGGCAGTGCCCCGGGCGGCCGAGGAGCCGCGGGGCTGGGCGGCGCTGGAGGCCGTGGCGCCGTCCGCCGGCACCCGGCTCGCAAAGGCCTTCCACGCCGATCTGGCGGACGACCCGGCACCGTCCACGGGCCCGGAGGAGGCGGCAGGCGGCTTCCTGCCGCTGGTCGAGCGGTTGCTGCGCGGCCGGGCCCGCACCCAGGCCGAGACCGAACGCTGGCACCAGGCGCTGGAGCGGGCCCGCCTCGGTGTCGTCGACCCGCTCCCGGCCGAGCTGCGCGGCCCCGCGGAGGCGCTGTTCGGACGGGCCCGGCTGATCGTCGCGGAACGGTCGCGCGCGCTGCTGGAGTACGGGCGCTGGACGCAGGCCGGACGGGCGAGGCGGCTGCGCGAGTTCGGTACCGCGCTGACCACGGTGGTCGACCTCGACGGGCTCTGCGACGTCCTGGAGCGCCACCTCGCCCAGCCCGGCGTACCGGCCTGCCGGGTCGTGCTGTACGAGCAGGCCGCGCCCGGGGCGGTGGCGCCGGTGCGCGGAACCGCCCGGCCGCTGCTCACCCGGGCGCAGGCGCGGCGGCTCGGGCACACGGGAGTGCTGGACAGTCCGCCCTTCTCGGCGGCGCTGCTGCTCCCCGACAACCTGATGCCCGGCACCGACCGGCGTTCCCGGCTGGTCCTGGAGCCCCTGCACATCGGTGAGCAGCAGCTGGGGCTGGCCGTCTTCGACGCCACCGCCGGGGAGGCGGCGGCCGACCAGGACGGGGCGCTCTACCGGGAACTGGGCGATCAGATCAGCGCGGCGCTGAAGGGCATCGGGCTGTTCGACGAGGTACGCCGGGCACGGGACGCGGCCGAGCAGGCCAACCGGTTCCAGACCCGGCTGCTCACCCATGTCGTCGCCGAACTGCGTGAGCCGCTGGAGGCCATGCTCGCACGGGGCGGCGACGACCCGGCGGCGGTGCTGACGGAGGTGCACCGGGACGCCGCCCGGCTGCTGCACCTCAGCGCCAACCTCCTCGACCTCGCCCACTCGGAGGCCGGAGATCTCGTGCTGACCCGCCGGCTGCTCGATCCGCTGCCCCTGCTGCGGCGGGCCTGTGCCGAGGCCGCGGCCGGGCGCCGGCTCCCGGCGCGGCCGCGCTGGTCGGTCGAGCTGCCGGCCCGGCTGCCGTCGGTCCCGGCCGATGGCGCCCGGCTGCGGCAGATCCTCGGCAACGTCCTGACCGCCGCCGCGGACCGGGCCCGGGACGGCACGGTGGAGGTGTCGGCCGGCTGGTCGCCCGCCGGGGTACGCGTCGTCGTCGCCGTGCCCTCGGCCCCGGCCGGCGAGACGCACCGGTTCGACGTGGCGCTGACCACGGCCCGTCGGCTGGCCATGATGCACGGCGGTTCGCTGTGGCCCGCCGGAGGGCCGGACCGCGCCGAGTACGTCCTGGAGCTCCCCCTCCCGTCCCCCGACGGGCACGCCCACCGGCCCCCGGCCGGCACCGGGCCGCTGCTCGTCGTCACGCCGGGAGACCTGGCCGAGGACGTACGCCGCTCGGCCGAGCGGCACGGGTCACGGGTCCAGCGCGCCGGCGGCCACGACGCGGTGCCGTTCCCGGAGGGCCGCGGGCCCGGGGCGGTGGTGTGGGAGGCGCTGCCCGACCGGCCGCAGGAGTGGCGCGTCGTGCAGCGGCTGCACGACCATCCCGCCCTGCGGCACACGCCGTTCGTGCTCTTCGGTGCCCGCGGCGCCGATCTGGGGGACGCCCTGCGGGCGCTGCGGCCGGGCGGCCTGGCCGAACCGGTGGTGGTGGCGGGCCGTTCGCAGGAGTCGCGGGAGGAGCTGAGGCGGATCGCGGAGGCCGCGCTGCCCGACCACCCGACCCGGGTGGTGGCCGACGCGGCGACCGTGCTGGCCCTGATCGCGGAGGAGACACCCCGGCTCGTCGTCCTGGAGTCCTCCCTGGCCGACCTGCACGGCCTGGACGTCGTGGAACGGCTGCACGACGGCAGCGGCCGGGCGCTGTGCCCCGCGGTCGTCGCCGGCCACGAGGGGATCACGGCGGCCGACGTCCGGCGGGCCCGTCCGCACCCGGCGCTGCTCCTGCTGGACCTGGACGTGTTCGCGCCGCACGAGGCGGCGGCACTGGTACGGGACCTGACGGGCCCGGACGGCCGGCTGCCGCCGCGGGTGCGGACCGTTTTGGACGAGGCCCTGGTCTATCTCTACGAGCACTACCGGCGGCCCGTCTCCCGCTGGCAGCTCGCGCGGGCCGCCGGGGTCAGCGAGGACCACCTCGGCAGGCTCTTCCACCGGCGCTACGGCCTGACGATGTGGGAGTACCTCACCCGGCTGCGGGTGCGCAGGGCGGCCGAGCGGCTGCGGACGAGCGAGGACAGCGTCCAGAGCGTGGCCCGTGCGGTGGGGTTCCGCGACCGTTCCCACTTCACCCGGGTCTTCCGCAGGGTGACGGGGGTGGCCCCGCGTGACTACCGCGAGGAGGACGTCGCCGGCCCGGGGCCGAGCCTCGTCTGAGGTGACCGGGTCCCGCCGGGTCCGCCGGAGCGGCTGTCCCCGGCGGCTCCCGACGGGGCGGCGGCAGCCGGCGGTTCGCCCGGCAGGGGGAGGGCGTGAGACGTCCTTCGGGGCGGAGCGGGCCGGGTCCATGGACGCCGGCCCGCCCGCGCGGGGCCTTCCGCCCGGAACGGGGGTCCCGCGCGGGCGGGCGTCAGCCGGTCAGCTCGACGGTCGTCGAGCCGGACCGGCCGCCGGCGGTGGCCGTCAGGGTGACCCGTCCCGGGCGCAGCGCCGTGAGGGTGTGCGTGGTCAGGTCGAGGACGGCCAGGGCCCGGTGGTCGCCGGTGGTCCGCTCCGCGGCGGCCGAGGCGGTGACGGTCAGTTCCGGGGAGCCGGACCAGACGACGCTGGCGGGGTGGCGCAGCGGGAAGCGGAGACCGTACTCGCTGGTGACGCCGGTGGCCGAGACGGCGGCCGAGGCGCCTGCGGCCAGTTCGGCGGGGGCCGACAGTTCGACGGCGTCGATCAGCGGGCGGCTCTGTGCCTGGAGCCAGTCGCGGGTCGCCGGGCTGGGCAGGCCGCGCCGGATCCGGGCCGGGCGCGGATCGACGGCGACGTGCATCCAGCCGAAGAACCCGCCCTGGTCGGGGGAGCTGTACGGCGTCTTGCCGACGGCCGGGGTGGTCACCTGCAGGACGCCGTCGGCGCGGGTGACGGAGGCGGTGTGGGCGTGGCCGGTGAACAGGGCGACGGGTTTGCCGGAGGTCTCCCGGAAGCCGGCCAGCCAGCGCTGGAGGAGGGCGGCGGAGAGCCGGTCGGAGAGCTGGGAGGAACCGGCGCCGGAGGGATCGGTCAGGGGGTGGTGGAAGGCGACGACGACACCGGTGACCCGGGTGTCCTCGGCGGCCTTCGCCAGTTCGTCCCGCAGCGCCGGGACCTGGTCCCAGTCCGAGGTGCGGATGTCGCCGGTGTGCGAGTCCAGCAGCACGAACCGGGTGCCCTTGTGGTCGAAGACCTGGCGGTTGGGGCGTTTGGTGGCGGCCTTGAAGGCGTCCAGGCCGCCGGTGGCCGACAGGCCGGCCTCGTGGTTGCCGGGGGTCCAGTACACGGGCAGCGCGGCCGGTACGTGGTCGCGCAGCAGGCTGTCGGCGAGGGCGAAGTCGGCCGGGCCGTTGTCGTCGACGAAGTCCCCGTTGACCAGGATGAAGTCGGGGTCCGCGGCGACCGCCTGGGCCAGGGCGGTGGCCGCCTGCCGCCCGGCGAAGGAGTCGGGTCCGGCCGCCGCGCTGATGTGCAGGTCGGACAGGACGGCGAAGGTCCAGCGGCCGCGCGGCAGCCCGGACTGTCCGACGACGTAGGGATCGGGCAGCGGCGCCTCGGCGGTCTGCGGCCGCTGTCCGACCTGTGCGGTGAGGGCGTCGAACTCCAGCGCGCCGGCGTTCTTGTCGCTCTGCGAGGTCTGCGCGATGTAGAGGCGCAGCAGGGTGACCGGTCCGGAGAAACCGTCGGGCAGTTCCCCGACGACCTGGCGCCAGCCCGTCCAGTCGACCGCGGTGGTGAAGGTGAAGGGCACGTTGGTGGTGGACTGGGAGCGGAGCATGGCGCGCAGCCAGTGACCGCGTCCGTCGCCCTTGACCCACAGCGCGAGCCGCTCGGTGCCCGGGGGCAGGGTGATCGGGGCGCTCGCCACCGCGTAGGCCGCGGAGGTGCTGGGCTGTCCGGTGAAGTCGTAGGTCAGGCGCAGGGCGTGGTTGCCGGCGTCGGCGCCGGGCCGGTCGGGGGCGGCCACGGTCTCGGCCGACGCGGTGCCGCGGGCGGCCGCGGCCGTCCACGTCTCGTCCGGTTCGAACCGCGCCAGGGGTACGTCGGACAGTCCGACCGTCACCGTGAGCCGGGCCGTGACGCCGTGCACGGTCGCGGTGAGGACGGTCGCCCCGCCGTCGGCCGCGGTGGCGCCGGTGACGGTGAGGCGGCCGTCGGCCTGTGCGGTGACGTCGATGACGGTCTCGTCGTGGTCGAGGGTGGCGTCGCGGGCGGCCACCGGGGCGTCGAAGCCGTCGGCGTCGTAGCCCGTCAGGCCGGTCCGCGCGGTGGCGCCGGGTTCGATGGTGAGGGACCGGTCGGTGAAGGCGAGCCGGTGCAGCGGGCCGACGACCCGTACCGGGTGCTCGCCGCGGGCGGCGCCGGCGCGTGCCGTCAGGGTGCCGACGCCGGGCCGGCCGGCGCGGAAGACGCCGTCGTCCGCCCGGCCCAGGGAGGCGGGCCGGGCGGTCCACGCGACCCGGTGGCCGTCGACGGCGGCCGGGGACCAGGTCTCGTCGTGGCCGGCGGCGGTGACGTTCATGGTGAGGCCGGGAAGGACGCGGTCGGCCGCGGCGCGGACGTCGAGGCCGCGCGGCTCTCCCGAGCCCTTCGCGCCGAACAGGCCGACCCCGTTGGGTACGGGCCGTTCGGCGCCGTCGGAGGGCGTGTTGACCACGCTGACCCCGGTGTCGCCGGGCCGCCTGGCGACCATGCCGGTGGAGCCGCCGCCGTCCAGCATGAACGCCTCGCTCGCGCCGAGGCGGACCAGGAGCTCGGCGGTGGCGTCGTAGGTGAGGCCGGCCGAGAAGCCGGCCGAGCCGTCGACGGCGACCAGCAGCAGGCGGTGCCCGCCGGCCGGCCAGCCGATCACCGTGCGCGGCTTGTCCGCGTCGTTGCCCTCGCTCGGCGGGAAGTCGACGGCCTCGCCGCCGCGGACCAGGACGGCATTGCTGCCCAGCGCCATGTGCGGCGCGGCGGGCGAGCCGGAGCGCGGCGCGAAGGTGACGGTGACGGGGTCGCCCGGGCGGGCGGCGGCGAGCCGGGCGGCGGCCGGGCCCCGGCCGACGACGATCAGCCCGCCGTCCGGTACCGCGGTGTCGGTGAGCCGGCCGTTGACCCCGGTCACCTCGCCGTCGGCGACGACGAGTTCGGTGTACGGGCCGGTGCCGCCGATCGCGGTGCGCGGGCCCGGACCCCACAGCGGGGTGTAGGCGGTGAGCCCGTCCGCGGGCGGGGAGGGGGAGTTGAGCGCGGCGAGCGGGCGCGCGGCGCCGGACACCGTGACCGTGCCCTCGATCACCAGGTCGGCCAGGCGCGCGACCCGGTCCGCGCCCACCGTCGCCACGGTGGTGGCCGCGGCACCGCCCTTGCGCAGCCTGCCGCCCTGTACCTCCGGTCCGATGGCGGCGTCGGTCTGCGTGATGTCGAAGAAGTCGCCGTTGACGGCGGCGACCGCGCCCCGCTCCCCGGCCAGCGCCGACGGCGTGCGCCTCTCGCTGACCTTCCCGGCGAGCAGGTCGGCGCCGGCGTGGCGCAGGTCGGCGTTGAGGACGTGGACCCGCGTCCAGCCGGTGCGGCCGTAGGTGGCGAAGCTGGTCAGGACGATGCCGGGGGCCACGGGGCGGTCCACCCGGTCCACCTCGACCGACTCGCCGGGAACCGCCGTCCGGTAGTCGGGGACCGACGGGCGCGGGCCGCCGCCGGTGCCGTGGCCCGTACCGGTGCCGCTCGCCGGGCCGGTGGCGGGCCGGGCGCCGGCGGCACCGGCGGCCGTGGTCGCGGTGAGGGCCGCGGCCACCGCGCCGGCGAGCAGGCCGCGCCGGCTCAGGGCCGCGGAGCTCTCGGGGAGTTCATTCATGGACATGACGCTATGGAGCCACAGCGGCGGCCGTGTGGAGGGCGGATCGGCGGAACGTCCGTGACGGCGAGTCGGGTCACGCCTGTTGACTCCTCGTCTCATCGGCCTCACATTACTTATCGGTGTTACTTGCAGGTAACGCCCGGTCCGGCGCCGCCGCGACCATCCGCCCGCATGCCCGAGAAGAGGGACAGCCCATGCCGAAGCGCACCTTCGGACGCTCCGTGAAGCGTGTCATGACCGCGACAATAGCTACGGCGGGTGCTCTGGCCCTGAATGTCACGGGTGCCACCGCGCACGCCGCCGAGCCGTTGGACTACGCCGCCCTCGGCGACAGCTACAGCGCCGGCTCCGGTGTCCTGCCCGTGGACGTCACCGACCCGCTGTGCCTGCGCTCCACCGCCAACTACCCGCGGGTCATCGCCTCCGCCACGGGCGCCCGGCTCACCGACGTGACCTGCGGCGCCGCCCAGACCAGCCACTTCACGCAGGCCCAGTACCCGGGTGTCCCCCCGCAGCTGGACGCCCTGGACACCGGCACCGACCTCGTGACGCTGACGATCGGCGGCAACGACAACAACACGTTCATCAACGCGGTGACCTCCTGCGGCACCGCGGGGGTGCTCAGCGGCGGCAAGGGCAGTCCCTGCGCGGACCGGTACGGCACCTCGTTCGTGGACCGGATCGAGACCAGCACCTATCCCGCGCTGAAGGCGGCGCTGAGCGGCGTCCGCGCCAAGGCGCCCGGCGCGCGCGTGGCGGCGCTGGGCTACCCCTGGATCGTGCCCGCCTCCGCCGACCCGTCCTGTTTCGCCAAGCTGCCCATCGCCGAAGGCGACGTGCCGTACCTGCGCGGCATCCAGGCGCGGCTCAACGCGGCCGTCCAGCGCGCCGCGGCGGAGACCGGCGCCGTCTTCGTGGACTTCGCGCGCCTCTCCGAGGGGCACGACGCCTGCGCGGCCCCCGGTACCCGGTGGATCGAACCGCTGCTCTTCTCCGCGAACTTCGTGCCCGTCCACCCCAACGCGCTCGGGGAGCGGCGCATGGGCGAGCACACCATGAGCGTCCTGGGACTGGGCTGACGTCAGCCGTCCGGCGCCGTCAGGTGGGCCGTGTCGCCCCAGAGGACGGGCCGCAGACGGCGGCCGTCGCCGCGCCAGTGCGAGACGGAGGCGTGGGGAACGGGCGGCACCCGGCCGGGCGCCTCGGCACCGATCCCGGCCAGTACGTGGCGCAGGGCGACGACCACGGCGTCGTGCGCCACCAGGAGCACCCTGCGGGCGGGGGCGGCCGCGCCCAGGTCGGTGACGAACTGCCCCACCCGCAGGGCCACATCGGTCAGGGCCTCGCCGCCGGGCGGCCGGTACCACCACTCCCCCGCCGTCGCGCGGCGCTCGGCCTCCCGCGGTGCGCGCTCCCGCAGCACCGCCGGGGGCCAGAGTTCGTGGACGCCCGTCTCCCTGTCCCGCAGCCGTTCGTCGGCCACCACCGGCAGCGACGCGCCGTACGTCCCCGCGGCGCCCTCGGCCATACCCCGCCAGGTCTGGCGTGCGCGGACGTAGGGGGAACAGACCACCAGGTCCGGTCCCGTACCGGGCCGCTGGCCGGCCAGCCAGCGGCCCAGTGCGCCGGCCTGGGCGGCGCCCCTGCCGGACAGCGGCACGTCACGGTCCCGGCCGGGTACCGGCCGGGCCTGACCACCGGAGCGTCCGGCCGCGGCGAAGGCCACGTTCGCGGTGCTCTCCCCGTGGCGCACCGCCCACAGCGCGCCGAGGGCGCAGGGGGGCGTGAGGTCGACGGCGGGCGAGCCGGCCGGCGCGGAGTGCGGCTGGACCATACGGCCTCCTGTCGGTTCCCGCAGGCGCGTCCTGCCGGACCAGGTGGTGCGGGCAGGGTCCGACGGCCTTCAGGACGGGGCCCGGAGCAGCGGCTCGACGACCGCCCGGCCGCCGTACGGAAACGGCCCGCCGCGACGGGGGATACGCGGCGGGCCTCCGCTCAGTGTGACACGAACGGGGGCGGGGTGTTCCGTTCCCCTCCGCCGTGGCCGGAAAACTCCGCCCGGCGGTCATCCGTTCCCCGCGCCGACGGGCACGGCGACCGGACCGCGGGGGTCGGGGCCGCGGCCCGAACCGGCGTACCAGTGGGCGAACTCCGCTCCCTGCGGACCCGGCCGGCCGAGGTGGCGCATCCGCTCCCGCCGCAGCCGGAGCAGGAACCGGGGATCGGCTCCGGCGCCCTCGGGCAGGTGGAGCAGGGTGAGCAGCCGGTCGGCGAACTCCTGCACCTGCCAGGCCTCGGTGGCCCGCCGCCGCGCGTAGCCCGCCAGGCCGGCGCCGTCGCCGTCGCGGAACCAGGACAGCAGGCCGCGGGCGGCGTCGGCCGCGTCGGCGACGGCCAGGTTGAGCCCTTTGGCCCCGCTGGGGGTCAGTACGTGGGCGGCGTCACCGGCGAGGAGGACCCGGCCCAGCCGCGCCCGGTCGCGGACCATCCCCCGCATGCGGAGCATGCCGACGTCCAGGATCTCCCCCACGGCCGGGAGGCCGTCGGCCGCGGCGCCCGCCCGGGAGCGGAACGCCGCCCGGATGCCGTCCGGGGTCCAGCGTCCGGCCCGGTCCTCGCACGGCACCTGGAGGTAGAGGCGGGCGCGGTGACCGGTGCGCGGCATCAGCCCGGCGAACCCGTCCGCGTGGACGGCGTACGTCACCCCCTCGACGGGCCGCTCGACGGCCACCAGGGCGGTGAGCCAGTCGTAGGGGTAGCGGAAGGCCCGTGCCGTCCCGGGTGACAGGCTCTCGGCGAGGCTGTGCGGGCCGTCGCAGCAGAGCACGTAGTCGCAGACGACCTCCAGACCGTCGCCGAGCAGCCGCGGGCGGCCGGCGACGTCGGTGACCGCCCGCACCCTGTGGCCGAACCGGGGCGGGCAGCCCGCGGCCTCGGCCCTGACGACGAGGTCGCGCACCAGCGACTGCTGGGGATAGACCCGGTGGGCGGCGCCCCCGGACAGCGCGCCGTAGTCGACCCGCACCCGGCGGCCCTCGCAGACCATGTCGCACCAGGTGTGTCGCACGCCGTCCGCCAGCAGGCCGCCGGCCAGTCCCCGGCCCTCCAGGTACTCGACGACGCGGTGCTCGACCAGCCCGGCCCTGGCCCGCTCCTCGACGTCCTGCCGGGAGTCCTTCTCCAGCAGGCAGACGTCCACCCCCGCCGCGCCGAGCACACAGGCGGCCACCAGCCCCGCCGGGCCCGCGCCCACGATGCCGACCTGCGCCGACAGACGCAGGCTCACCGGCCGCGCTCCGCCAGCAGACGGGGGTCGACCAGCGCGGGGTTGAAGACCTCCCGGACCACGCCCAGGGGTTCGCTTCCGTGCCGCAGCAGACAGATCCGGTAGGCCGCGGGCGCGCCGCCCCGCGCGAGCGGCCACGGCGTCCGGCCGATGTCCAGCAGGGAGCGGTGCCCGCTCACGCCCGCCCGGTGCAGCTCGGGCCCGAGCGGGCCGGTGCCCCGCAGACACGCGGTGGTGCGCGCGTCCACGTCCAGGCGGCCGACGACCACGTTGGCCGACCACACCGTCCCGGCCAGGTCCACCAGCGTGCTGCTGCGGACCACCACGCGGTCCGGTCCGCCGAGTACGGCCGGCGCCATGGCGATGGGCGTGTCCCGGTCCCCGCGCACCTGGCACTCCAGTGCTCCCACGCGCAGCGGGGCCCGCGCCCAGGCCTGCAGGGAGGTGGTGGTGAGGCCGTCGCCGGCGAGCAGCAGGCGCGTGGCCGGGGAGGCGAACCGGGCGATCGCGTCCTTGCGGTCCTGGCTCGCGAAGCCGGCCGTCCGCTCTGTCGTGGTCACTTTCACCGTACCGTTCCGTCCGCCGCAGGATCTGCGGAGCTTCGTTGCGACCGTCGTCACGCGCACGTGACGCGCCTTTCACTCAACCGGACGCGTCGCGTCACCGGTCATGCGCGGGCGGGCCGTTCATCCCATCGGGCGGTCGCACCGGGGAAACGGGGACAGTGGCGGGCTGACTCCGAGACGATGGACGGTGGCCTCCGCTCAGCCGACGGCGCGGGACCAGGGGGCGGGTCCGGTCCCGGCGGCCCAGGCGTCCAGTTCCTCGCCGTTCACGCAGACTATGCCGCACTGCTGCGCGTAGGAGAGGGCGGGAGCGGTGAAGTCGCTGGTCGTGACGAGTACCGCGACCTCGGCCTCGTGGACGGTGAAGCACGTGCCGCCGAAGCGCTGCAGGTCCTGTGAGCCGACCTTGTGGCCTTCGCCGTACCGCTTGCACTGGACGACCATCCGCCGCCCGTCGGGGGTGCGTGCCAGGACGTCCGCGCCCAGGTCCTGGGGGCCGCCGACCACTTCCGTCTCGGGGCAGCCGTCCCGGGCGCAGAGGCCGGCCACGGCGTGTTCGAAGCCGTCGGGTTCCAGTGCGCCGTAGTCGGTCCCCGCAGCCGCGACCTCCGGTACGGGGACGGACACCGCCTGCTCGGCCGCCTCCTCCAGCGCCAGCGTGGCGTGCCGGGCGTACCCGGCGGCCGGCCGGCGGCGCCGCCCGGAGCGGCACAGCCACATCACCGCGGTGCCCGTCAGGACGAGCGCGAGGGCCCACGCGGGGCGCTGTCCGGCGGTCCGTGCCGCGGTGCGGACCACGAAGCCCGCCAGGCAGAGGAGGATCGCGAGGAGGAGGAAGAACAGGGCGGTGGCGCGCAGGTCGAAGCGCCGCTCGCGCTCCGCGCGGTGAACGGGGCGTGTGGGTGCGGTCATTGCGCTCCTTCCACAGGGCCCGGACGAGGACCACGACAAAGATCACTTCACTCCGCCTGCCCAAGATCGACGCGCTTAAGATGACGCGCGATCCGGCAAAACCCGAGTCCGCAGGCCCACGCCCACCGAAGGGACACCCGATGATCGAGACCGGAGCGGACGGCCGCAGCTGGCTGCTGTCCGGCCCGACGAGTTCCTACGCCCTGCGCCTGGACGACGAGGACCACCTGCTGCATCTGCACTGGGGTCCGCGGATCGGTCTCGCGGACGTCGCCGCGCTCGCCGGACCGCCCTTGCCGCAGTGGCCGTTCGAGTCCCCGCTCGACGGCCGTGAGGAGTATCCCGTCGAGGGCGGCCGGCGGTTCGCCGAACCGGCCCTGATCGTCCGCTCCCCGGGCGTCCGCGGCACCGCGTGGACGTTCGTCGCCGCCGAGACGGCGGGGGACGAACTGCGCCTCGCCTTCCGCGACCCCCTGACCTCGCTGTCCCTCACCCTCCACTACCGCCTGCGTGACGGACACGACGTCGTCGAGCGCTGGGCCACCGTCGCCAACACCTCGGCACACACGCCCCTGGAGGTGCCGCGGGCCGACTCGGCGACCTGGACGCTGCCCGTCCGCGCCTCCTGGCGCCTGTCCCACCTGCACGGCCGCTGGGGCGCGGAGAGCCGGCTGGTGCGCGTCCCGGTCGGCCACGGCGCCCACACGATCGGCAGCCGGCGCGGGCACACCGGGCACCAGCACCTGCCCTGGGTCGCGCTGGACGCCGACGGCAGTGCCACCGAGGAGCACGGCGAGGTCTACAGCTGCGCCCTCGCCTGGTCGGGCAGCTGGCGGCTGGCCGTCCGCCGGCTGCCCGACGGCACCGTCCAGGTGAGCGGCGGCTGGGGGCACGACGACACGGGGCTGCTGGTCCTGGCTCCCGGCGAGTCGCGCAGTACGCCCGTACTGGCGGGCGTGCGCTCCGCGGAAGGCTTCGGCGGGGCCAGTGCCGCCTGGCACGCCTGGCAGCTGGCGCACGTGATCCCGTCGGCCGCCGAGGACCGGCCGGTGCTCTACAACTCGTGGGAGGCGACCTGGTTCGAGGTGTCCGAGGAGCAGCAGCTGGCGCTGGCCCGCCGGGCCGCCGCGATCGGCACGGAGCTGTTCGTCCTCGACGACGGCTGGTTCGGGCGGCGGACCAGTGACCGGGCCGGGCTCGGCGACTGGAGCCCGAACCCGGACCGGTTCCCGCGCGGGCTGGCCCCGCTCGCCGAGGAGGTGCGCGCCCTGGGCATGCGGTTCGGCATCTGGGTGGAGCCGGAGATGGTCAACCCCGACAGCGACCTGTACCGGGCGCACCCGGAGTGGACCCAGCACGTCCCCGGCCGCGCGCCCACCGAGTTCCGCAACCAGCTCGTCCTCAACCTCGCCCGCGCCGACGTGGCCGCCTTCGTCGAGGAACGGATGCGCCGGCTGCTGGAGTCGGCGCCGATCGACTACGTCAAGTGGGACTTCAACCGCTCCTTCACCGACCCCGGCTGGCCCGGCGAGGCGTTCCCGGAACGGCTGTGGACGCAGCACGTGGAGGCGCTGTACGGCATTCTGGACCGGTTGCGGGCCGCCCACCCGGGCGTCGCCTTCGAGTCCTGCTCGGGCGGCGGCGGCCGGATCGACCTGGGCATCCTCTCCCGCACCGACCAGGTGTGGACCTCGGACAACACCGACCCGGCGGACCGGCTGGCCATCCAGCACGGTTTCGGGCAGGTGCATCCGGCGCGGGTGATGGCGGCCTGGGTGACGGACAGCCCCAACGAGCAGATGAACGGGCGGGTCAGCTCCCTGCGGTTCCGGTTCGTCAGCGCGATGGCCGGGGTGCTCGGCGTCGGCGGTGACCTCACCCGCTGGAGCGAGGCCGGACTCGACGAGGCGCGGAAGTGGATCGGCCTCTACAAGGAGATCCGGCCGGTCGTCCAGCGCGGGCGCCTGCGCCGGCTGCTGCCGCCGGACGGTGACGGCCTGAGCGCCGTCCAGTACAGCCTGGGCGACGAGGTCGTGGTCCTCGCCTGGCTGCGGGCCCAGTCCTTCGGTCAGGAACCGGCCCCGGTGCGGCTGCGCGGCCTGGACCCGGGCGCCGTGTACGTCTGCCGGGACACCGGCCGCCCCCACCGCGCGTCGGTCCTGCTCCACCACGGCCTGCGCACGGGGCTGCGCGGCGATCTGGACGCGGCGGTGTTCCGTTTCCGGCGCGAGGGCTGACCCGGACCGGGCTGTTTTCGGCCATCCGCCGGCCGCGTCCGCGCGGCGTGACCGGCGGACGGCCGGGCACGGCGGGGGCCGGGGCGCGGAATACGGACAGGACTTCCCGGCCGCTCCCTGTCCCGGCGGGTACGCGCTAGCTTGATCCCGCCGATCGCATTCCCGTTCGGCCGCCGGGTCGTGTGCGCGGGACTCCCGTGTCACGTACGGGCGTTGACGAGCCAGACGGGGGGCGAGAGGAGCCGGACGGTGACACAGGGGCGGGTACGGCCACGGGATCCCCGGCGGCTGCTGCTGGTCGAGGACGACCGGGAAATGGTCGGCATGCTCTCCGGGGTTCTGCGCGAGGACGGTTACGAGGTCGACTCGGCGACCGACGGGCAGCGGGGGCTGCACCTGGGCCTCACCCGGCGGTACGACGTGCTGGTGGTCGACCGGCGGCTGCCGGTGCTGGACGGCCTCGACCTGCTGGGCCGGCTGCGCTCGCGCGCGGTGCGCACCCCGGTGCTCATGCTGACCGCGATGGGCACCGTGCACGACCGGGTCGACGGGCTGGACGCCGGCGCCGACGACTACCTGGTCAAACCGTTCGACCTGGACGAACTCGGCGCCCGGCTCAGAGCCCTGTGCCGACGGGCGCTCGACGTCACCGACACCCTGCGGATCGGTTCCGGCCGGCTGCACGTCGGTGCGCGCGAGGTCGAACTGCCCGACGGGCGGCGGATCACCCTGGCGGCCCGGGAGTTCGCGCTGCTGTGGGCGCTCGCCTCCCGCCCCGGCACCGTGTACTCGCGGGCGGAGCTGCGCCGGATGGTGTTCCAGGAGGCGCCCGCGTCGTCCATCGTCGACACCTACGTCTACTACCTGCGCCGCAAGCTCGGCCGGCAGGTGGTGCGCACGGTGCGCGGCCTCGGCTACCGGCTGGGGGCGCTGTGAGGTCGTCGCAGGCCGCGGAGCGCGCGGAGGTGCGTCTGGCCCGGCTGCGGATCTCGGTGATCACCGGGGCGATCATCACACTGCTCATGGTGGTGGTCGGCCTCGTCGCGGACACGGTGATGAGCCGGGCGCAGAACGACCAGGTGTGGCGGGAGCTGCGTTACGGCGCCTCGCGCGGCGACCTGTCGAGTCCGCCGGTGTGCACCTGGCTCTACGCGGCCGGCGCCACCCCGCTCGCCAACGCGCCGGACGGGTTCCCGGTCCGGACCGATCTGGACCAAGTGCGCCGGACCGGGAAGACGGTGGAGCGGGCGGTGCGCCGCAACGGCACGGTCTATCTGGTGCGCACCCAGGCGCGGGCGGACGGGGACGTGGTGCAGGCGGTGCTCGACCTGCGGTTCCAGCTCGCCGACCGCAGGCACCTGTGGTACGCGCTGGGCGTCGCGGAGCTGGTGGGGCTGATCGCGGCGGCCGTCACGGGCGCGGTCCTCGGCCGGGTGTCCGTGGCGCCGCTGGCCGAGGCGCTGGCCCGGCAGCGCCGGTTCGTCACGGACGCCAGTCACGAGCTGCGCACCCCCGTCACCCAGGTGTACACCCGGGCCCAGGTGCTGTCCCGGCAGGCGCGGGCCGCGCGGCTGCCGGCCGAGCACCGTGACGGACTGGCCCGGCTGGTCGGTTCGGCGGGCCGGCTCGGAGCGGTCCTGGACGACCTGCTGCTCTCCGCGAGCCTCGCGGCGGATCCCGCGCGGCCCGCGGAGCGGGTGCCGGTCGATCTGACGGCGCTGGCCCGGTCGGTGGTGGCCGAGGAGGCGGAGCGGATCCGGACCGGCGGCCTCACCGTGACCGTGGGCGGCGCGCGCCGGTCCCTGTTCGTCGGCGGTGTCGAGTCGGCGCTGCGCCGGGCGGTCGGGGAGCTGCTGTCCAACGCCATCAGCCACACCCCGGCGGGCGGACGGGTGGCGGTGACGCTCACCCGTTCGGGCCCGGCCGTGGAGCTGACGGTCTCGGACACCGGACCGGGTTTCGACCCCGCCGAGGCGGAGCGGCTGTTCGAGCGGTTCCACCGGGCCGGCGACGGCGGGCGGTACGGGCTGGGGCTGGCGCTGCTGCGGGAGGTGGTCACGGGACACGGCGGTACGGTGACCGCGGCGGGCCGGCCCGGGCGGGGCGCCCGGTTCACCATCCGGCTGCCGGAGTGCGCCGCCCCGCCGGAGCGGGTCCCGGCGGCCCCGGTCACGGCAGGCCGCGGGTGAGCAGCAGCCGGGCCGCGGCGCGCACGTCGGCGTCCAGCGGGCGGTCCGGTTCGACCGGCGGGACGGTCCCGGCGAGGGCGTCCAGGAGTTCGGCGCAGCGGGGCGCGGTGGGCCGGCGGGCGCCGACGTGGACGGCCTGGCGCAGGCCGACCGCGAGCGACCCGCACAGCAGGCCCAGCAGCCCGGCCATGTCGTAGGAGCGCAGGGCGGCCTGGGTGCCGAAGGGGACGACGTCCTGGTTGTGCAGGTTGGTCGGCAGGCTCTGCACGGCGGCCGGGGTGGCGCCTCGCCGGATCTCGGCGACGAACGCGGTGGTGGCCAGCTGCACGCCCTGCAGGCCGTGCTGGACGCCGGGCGCGGTGGCGAGCATGGGCGGCAGGCCCCCGTTGCGCGCCGGGTCCACCAGCAGGTCGAGCTGGCGTTCGGCGAGGTTGCCGAGCTGGGCGGTGACGGAGGCGAGCAGGTCGGCGGCGAACGCGGCGGGCTGCCCGAAGAAGTTCCCGCCGTGCACGACCCGGCCCTCGCCCTCGCCGTCACCGTCGGAGAAGAACAGGGGGTTGTCGCTGATCCCGCCGAGGTCGGCGGCGACCACGCCGTCCACGTAAGCCAGGGCGTCCTCGGCCGCGCCGAGCAGCTGCGGGGCGCAGCGGATGCTGTACGGCTCCTGGAGCGGCCGGGTCCCGGACGGGCGGGCGCCGGTCAGGGTGTGCCGCATGCGGGTGCCGACGCCGGCCGCACCGGGGTGGCCGTAGGCGCGGAGCAGGCCGGCGTCGAGGAAGCCGGGGTCGCAGCCGAGGAGGTCGGTGAGCAGACAGGTGAGGTCGGTGAGCGCGCGGTGCGCGGCGCGGACGGTGTCGCGGGCCAGGACGAGGGCGGCGGTGGTGACGGAGGTGCCGTTGACGAGGGCGAGGGCGTCGCGGCCGTCCAGGGCGAGCGGGGTCAGCCCGGCGGCGGTGAGCGCGTCGGCGGCGGGCAGCCGGCGGCCGTCCAGGTAGGCGTGGCCCCGGCCGCGCAGGGCCTGGGTGGCGTAGGCGAGCGGGATGAGGTCGCCGCTGGCGCCGACGGAGCCGTAGCGGGGGACGGCGGGCGAGAAGGTCGTGGCGAACATCGCGGCGAGCCGCTCGACGGTCTCGGCGGACACCCCGGAGTGTCCCTGGGCCAGCGACCAGGTGCGCAGCAGCAGGGCGGCGCGGGTGACGTCGTGCGGCAGGTCCGGGCCCTGCCCCGCGCCGAGGTGGGCCAGGGTGTTGTCGCACTGGTCGGCCTCGTCGGCGCGGCCCGCGTAGCCGACGAGGGCGCCGAAGCCGGTGGTGGCGCCGTAGACCGGGCCGTCCTGCCGCAGCGCGCGGAAGAGGCGCCGGCCGCGCTCGAGGCGGGCGCGGGCCGTGTCGTCCACGGTGACGGTGAGCGGGGCCGCCGCGCGGCGCAGGGCGGTGGCGTCCAGGGGGCCGGTGAGTGTGACGGAGTCCGTGGTGGTGAGCACGGGTCCAGAACGTAGGCGGGGAATCTCAGAGCCCTCTGAAATCCGGTGGATAGCTTCCGGGCCATGGCGCACGACTATCTGATCATCGGAGCGGGGCCCGCGGGACTGCAACTCGCCGCCGCCCTGGAGCGTGACGGTGCGGACTACGTCGTCCTGGAGCGCGGCGGCGTTCCCGGCGCGTTCTTCGAGCGGTTCCCCCGGCACCGCACCCTCATCTCGACCAACAAGGTGCACACCGGATACGACGATCCGGAGCTGCGGCTGCGGATGGACTGGAACTCGCTGCTGAGCGACGATCCGGAGCTGCTGTTCACCAAGTACAGTCCGCGCTACTTCCCGCCGGCCGACGACTTCCTGCGCTATCTGTCGGACTTCGCCGCCCGCACCGGGGTGCGCGTGCGGTACGGCACCGAGGTGACGCGGGTCTCCCGGGACGCCGACGGCTTCACCGTCACCGCCGGGGACGGACAGTCCTGGCGGGCGCGGCGGGTGGTGGCCGCCACCGGGGTCTCCCTGCCGAACGTGCCGGACATCCCCGGCATCGAACTGGCCGAGCGGTACGACTCCTTCGACCCCGACCCGGAGACCTTCACCGACCAGCGGGTGCTGATCATCGGGCGGGGCAACTCCGCCTTCGAGACGGCCGACAGCCTGATGGAGAACGCGGCGGTCATCCACGTCGTCGGCCCGGGTTCGCTGCCGATGGCGTGGCGGACGCACTACGTCGGACATCTGCGGGCGGTCAACAACAACTTCCTCGACAGTTACCAGCTGAAGTCGCAGAACGCGCTCCTGGACGGCCGGGTGCTCTCGATCCGGCGGGCGGCGGACGGTTTCCACGTACCGGTCGCCTTCGAGCGGGCCGACGACGTGGTCAAGGAGATCCGCTACGACCGGGTGATCGTCGCCACCGGTTTCCGGCTCGACACCTCGGTCTTCGACGAGACCTGCGCCCCCGGCCTGACGGTGAACGGCCGGTTCCCGGACCTGACGGCGACCGGCGAGTCGGTCAACGTGCCGGACCTGTACTTCGCCGGGACGCTGATGCAGGGCCGGGACTTCAAGAAGGCCACCACCGGCTTCGTCCACGGCTTCCGCTACACGGTCCGCGCCCTGCACCGGACGCTGCGGCAGCGGTACGAGGGGGAGCCCTGGCCGGTGACCGAGCTGGGGACGGACACCGAGCGGGCCGTCGAGGAGGTCATCACCCGCGTCAACCGGTCCTCCGCGCTGTGGCAGCAGTTCGGCGTCCTCGGCGACGTCCTGCTGCTCGCCCCGGACGGCACCCTGCGCTACGCCGAGGAGGTGCCGGTCGGCCATGTGCCGGACGCGGTGCGGGCCAAGGACTTCGGGGAGGCCGAGGCGCACGCGGTGATCACCCTGGAGTACGGGGAGGACCACGACCGGGTCGATCCCTTCGACGTCACGGCGGGCCGCAAGTCGCAGCAGGACGTGGCGGGTCTGGACGGCCGTTATCTGCATCCCGTCGTCCGCTGGTACCGGGGCGGCGCGTTCGTCGACGCGTACCACCTCGCGGAGAACCTGGAGAACGAGTGGGACAGCGAGGAGTTCCACCGCGCCCCGCTGCGCGCCTTCCTGGCGGCCAGGCGCGGCCCGGCTGCCCCGGTGGCACCGTGATCCTGCGCGACCTGCACGACAAGGCGCGGCAGTCACTGGACCCCGCCCGCTACGACTACGTGGCGGGCGGGGCGGGCGAGGAACGGGTCCTCGCCGACAACGAGCGGGCCTTCGACCGGTACGCGCTGCTGCCCCGGGTGCTGTCGGGCTGCGAGGGGCGCGACACCGCGGTCGACCTGCCGGGCGCCCCGCGGACGTCTCCGGTGGTCGTGGCGCCGACCGCGTTCCACCGGCTGGCGCATCCCGGCGGCGAGCGGGCCACGGCCCGGGCCGCCGCGGCCGAGGGCAGCGTCCTGGTGACCGGGACCGCGTCGACCACCGCGGTCGCCGACGTGGTCGCGGCGGCCGGGGACGCGCCCGTGTGGTTCCAGCTGTATCCGCACCCCCGCCGCGAGGTCACCGAGGCGCTGGTGCGGCGGGCCGAGGAGGCGGGCTGCACGGCCCTGGTGGTGACCGTCGACTCCCCGGTGTTCGGCCGGCACACCCGGGACCTGCGCAACGGCTTCACCGACCTGCCGCCCGGCTACGCGGCGGAGAACATGCGCGGCCTGCCCGGCGCCCCGCCCGGCGCCCTCACCGACATCCCGATGTCGCCCGCGGTGTCCTGGCGCGACGTCGACGGTCTCGTCGGTCTGACCTCACTGCCCGTGCTGCTCAAGGGGGTCCTGCACCCGGCGGACGCCCGGCTGGCCGTGGAGCACGGCGCGGCCGGCGTGTTCGTCTCCAACCACGGGGGCCGCCAGTCGGACGCCGTCCCGGCGGCCGTGGACTGCCTGCCCGCGGTCGTGGCGGCGGTGGCGGGCCGGGTGCCGGTCCTGCTGGACGGCGGGATCCGCCGGGGCAGCGACGTCGCCGTGGCGCTGGCGCTGGGCGCGAGCGCCGTCGGTGTGGGGCGCCCGGTGGTGTGGGGCCTGGCCGCCGAGGGCGAGACGGGGGTGCGGCGGGTGCTGGCGGCGCTGCGCGACGAGTACGACCACACCCTCGCGCTGTGCGGGGGGCGCCGGAACACCGATCTGACGAAGGACATGGTCGTCCGGAAGGGCGGGACGTGGTGAACAGCGGGCCGAAGCGGGCCCCCGCTACGACGTGGTGGCTGCCGCGGAGCGTGGTGGCGCTGCGGGTACGGATCTTCGAGAAGGTCAACGGCGACCGCGCGGTGACCCTGCCCGACGCCAGGCACGGACCCGAGGTGTTCGAGCGGGTCTACGCCCATCCCGCGGCGAACGGGCGCAGCGCCGGGGCGGGGTTGTCCGACCTGTTCTGGTACTGGCTGGCACCGGGTCCGGAGGTGCACCAGGAGCACCTGGAGCCCGGCGAGCGCTACGAGGAGGTGGCCGCGACGACGCGGCGCGTCCTGGCCGGCGGCTCGCAGGCCCTCGCGGCGGCGGCCGGCCGGGCCGTCGCCGGCGTACTGGACCCCCTGCCGGACGACCGGATCAGCCTGGTCCGGCTGCGGGACCTGGTGATGCCCGCGTGGGCGGAGTTCTGCTACGGACTGGTCTTCCAGGAGCCGTGTCCGGCGCGTGCCCGGGATTTGATCACCGCGCACGCCGACGATGTGATCAGCGCCCTGAAGTGCACCGGGCTGCGTCATCCGCGGCGCCGGGCGCGGCTGACGGCGTATCTGCGCGAGCGGATCGCGGCCGGTGACGTGCCGCACCGGCTGCCGGCCTCGCTGTCCCTGTCCGAGCAGGCGCACTACCTGCAGGGGACGTTCTTCAACACGGCCGTGGTGCAGCTCTCCGAGGCGACCGCGCACGTGCTGCTGGCGCTGGCCCGCCATCCGGAGGCGCAGCAGCGGCTGCGGGCGGACCCGGGCGACGACCGGTACCTCACCCGCGTACTGGACGAGACGATGCGGCTGTACCCGCTGTTCGGCATCGCGCACCGCGTCACCACCGGGGAGATCCCGCTCGACGAGGAGACGGTGCTGCCGGCCGGCTCGGTGGTGTGCTTCAGCTATCCCGACTACCACACCACCGGCTACGACCGTCCCGAGGAGTTCGACCCGGACCGCTGGGAGTCCCTGTCCGCCAAGGACGCCCACCACATCCCGTTCGGGGTGGCGGCCAACCGGCCCTGTCCGGCGTGGCGGCTGTCCCCGCTGGTGCTGCGGGCCGCGGTCCGGGAGGTGCTGCGCCGCTACCGGCTGGACTCCACGGCCTCGCACACCCGGTCCAACCCGCACCGCGCCCCCTGTCTGCTGATCCCGCGCGGCCTGTCCCCGGGCCGCCGGCTGGCGGTGCTGCGCGGGTTCGTGCGGGCGCGGGACGGGGTCGAGGACGTCACCCGGGCCGTGCGGCAGCTCGTGCTCGGCACGGTCATGGTGCTGCACGCCCGCAGACTGCGGCTGGCGGGCCGCTACTTCGAGGAGCATCCGGCCGGGCGCTGCCCGGTCGCCCACCCGGAAGGAAACAGCAGATGAGTGCCACGGACCTCGCCCCCGCGTTCTTCCTCGCCGTCGTGGTCATCCTGATCGTCTGCCGGGTGGTGAGCCGGCTGCTGGCACTGGCCGGGCAGCCTCCCGTGGTCGGCGAGATGCTGGCGGGGGTGGTGCTGGGCCCCTCGGTGCTCGGCGCCCTGCTGCCGGGCGTGGAGTCGGGTCTCTTCCCGCAGGAACTGCGCCCGGTCCTGTACGTGGTGGGGCAGATCGGCCTGGTCGCGTTCATGTTCCACGTCGGCTGGGACTTCCGGGTGGACCGGCTGCGGGGCGTGGCCCGGCCCGCCGGGCTGGTCTCCGCGGCCGGGGTGGTGGTACCGGTGCTGCTCGGTGTGCTGCTGGTCGTCCTCGCCGGTGAGCGGACCGGCACCATGGCCCCGGACGTGTCGCTGACGGTGTCGGCCCTGTTCGTCGGGGTCGCGCTGGCCGTGACGGCCTTTCCGATGCTGGCCCGGATCATCGCCGAGCAGAAGCTGGCGGGCACCCGGCACGGGTCGCTCTCGCTGGGCGCGGGCGCGGTCGACGACGCGGTGGCCTGGATCCTGCTCGCGGGGGTCTTCAGCATCGCCGGCGGCAGCGCCGGGCTGGTGTCGCTGGCCGTCGCCGGCGGGTTCGGGCTCATGGTGGCCTTGGCGGTGGTGGTACGGCTGCGGGGGCGCACCGTGCTGCTCGCCGAGCGGGCGGCGCCGGAGAACCTGCTCCTCGTGCTGGTCGGCGTGCTGTTCCTGGTGGCCTGGTACGCGGACGAGATCGGGCTGTACGCGGTGTTCGGGGCGTTCAGCCTCGGACTGGTCTTCCCGCGCTCGCCGCAGCTGGACCGCTCGGTGGAGACCATCGAGCCGGTGGGCCGGATGTTCCTGCCGTTGTTCTTCACCTACTCGGGGCTGAACACGGACTTCACCCTGCTGGGCTCCGGCCCGGTGCTGCTGTTCACCGCGGGGTGCGTGCTGGTCGCGGTGGCCGGGAAGTTCGGCGCCTGCTGGCTCGCCGCGCGCCTCTCGGGGGAGCCGAACCGGGTGGCGCTGCGGGTCGGGGCGCTGATGAACGCGCGGGGGCTGATGCAGCTGATCGCGCTCAACCTGGGGCTGGCGGCGGGCATCGTGACGCAGGCGATGTTCAGCGCGCTGGTGGTGGTCGCCATCGTCACCACCGTCATGGCGACGCCGCTGCTGGTACTGATCGACCGGCGGGAGCGGACCCGGAACGGGCGGGACGAGGGGCACGGACGGGACGAGCGGCCGCGGCCCGCGGCCGTGGCCGAGAGCCACTGAGCACGGTGAAGGGCCCGGCCGTCGGCCGGGCCCTTCACCGTGCCGGGCGGTTAGCCTCCGCTCGCCAGCCGCCGTTTGTCGGGCTTGCCGGCGGGCGTGAGCGGCACCTCCTCGATGAGGGTGAGCCGGGTCGGCGCGCACGCCTCGCCCAGTCGCGCGGCCACCAGGTTCCGCAGTTCACCGAGGCCGGGGACGCGTCCGCCGGCGGGTACGACGAAGGCGTGCACGGCCTCCCCGGTGCTGTCGTCGGGGACGGCGGTGACGTACGCCTCGGCCACCGCCGGGTGGGTGGCCAGCAGGCGTTCCACGGGACCGGCGTAGTACAGGTTGGCGTTGACGATGATCACGTCGCGGGCCCGTCCGGTGAGCCACAGCCGGCCCTGACCGTCGAGCCGGCCGAGGTCACGGGTGCGGACCCAGCCGTCCGGGGTGAACACCTCGGCGGTCAGGGCGGGTTCGCGCCAGTAGCCGCGGGCCTGCGAGGGGGTGCGCACGAACAGTTCGCCGTCGGTGCCGGGCGGGACGGGGCGGCCGTCGGTGTCCCTGACCTCCAGGTCGACGGGCGGGACGCCGAGCGAACCGGGCTCGTCGTCCGGGGTGGCCATGGAGATCATGCCGGTCTCGGTCTGGCCGTAGCCGTGGAAGACGACCGGCCCGAGCACCTCGGCGGCCTCGCGCAGCCGCCCCGGTGGCAGCGGGGACCCGGAGACCATCAGCGCGCGCAGCGAGCCGAGGTCCACGGGTGAGGCCCGCCGGCTGGCGACGAGCTTGGTCAGCCGGGCCACGGTGATGACGCTCGCGGTGGCCCGGTGGCGTACGAAGGCGTCGGGGAAGGCGGGCGGGTCGGCGGTGACGAGGGTGCCGCCGGCGGCGAGGGTGAGCAGGCCGTACTCCATCATCACCTGGCTCGCCAGGGTGCCGAAGACCAGGAACCGGTCGAGGCGGGCGGCGAGTTCGCGAACGGCGGGCGGCCAGGCGTCCGGTCGCAGCGTCCAGGCCGCGGTCATCGCCGCGTAGGTCTGGGCGCAGGCCTTCGGCAGGCCGGTGCTGCCGCTGGTGTGGATGAGCCGGGCGACGTCCCCGGGCCGGGCCGTGACCCGCGGCCGGAGGCCGTCGTCCGGCGTGGACAGCAGGTCGTCGAGGGCGAGGACGGTCCCCAAAGGCCCCGTGTCCGGCCCGTCGGTGACCCGGTACGCGACGTCCGCGAGGAGGTGTTCCCGCTGGCGGCCGGTCAGCCCCGGCCGTACGCCGACCACACGGGCGCCGACGACATGGGCGGCGACGACGGCGGCGAACGCCTCGGGGCTGACGCCCAGCAGCAGCGCGACGCCGTCACCGGGGCCGACGCCGTGCTCGCGCAGGCCGTGGGTCACGCGCCGTACGTCCGCGAGGAGCCGGGACCCGGTGACGGCCCGGTCCAGGTGCTCGAAGACCACGCGGTCGCCCGCCGCGTCGAGGAGGTCGAGCACGCGGCCGGGGAACTGCTCAGTCAAGGCATGCCTTCAGGTAGGCGACGAGCGGCTGCTGGTGGACGGCCGGGATGTCCCAGTCGTTCTCCAGGTTCTCCGCGAGGTGGTGGGTGCCGGCCAGGACGCCGTCGCGGTAGTGGCGGACGACGGGGTGCAGGTAGACGGAGTCCGCGGCGTGCTCGACGTCGTTCTCGACGACGCGCGGGACGCTGATGTCGAACGGGTCGACGTCGTCGTGTCCGGGCCCGTACTCCAGGTCGACGACGAACCGGTGCGCGGCGGGGCCGAGGCCGCCGTCGGTGACGTGGTCGAGCGGGACCTCCTCCTGGTAGCGGGCCCGGTCCCCGTCGACGGTGACCACGTCGCCGAGGAACCCGAACTGCTGCCAGAGCCCGGAGGAGCGGTTGACGCGGGCGATGAGGGCGTCGGCGACCGCCTCCGGGGTCGCGGGCAGTTCGGCGGCGGGCCAGGGGGTGTCGTGGTAGCGGGCGTCGAGGATGCGGCCCAGGGCCCGGACGCCGTAGCGGAAGCCGTGGATGAAGCCGTTGGTGAACTTCTTGAAGTCCCGCTGCTGGGTGAGGGTGCCGGCGAAGTAGAGGTCCGGTACGTTCACCGACTCGTAGGCGGAGGTCTGTTCGGGGAACCGGTCGTCGATGACGAGGGCGGGGCGGCAGGTCTCGTCGAAGACGCTCGCGTCGAAGCGGAAGCCGGCGGCCACGATGATCCGGTCGTAGCGCAGTTCGCGCAGCCGTTCCGTGGTGCGGGCGTAGCGGAACACCACCCGGAACCCGCCTGCGGGGCTCTTCTCGATGCTCTCCACGGTGCCGTCCAGGACGGCGTTCTGCGACTTGAGCTGATAGCTGTCCAGGAAGTTGTTGTTCACCGCGCGCAGATGGCCGACGAAGTGGGTCTGCCAGGCCATCTTAAGCGAGTGCGGGCCGGCCACGTGGATGACGGCCGCCTTGGCCATCAGGGACTCGGCGGTCTCGAACGCCGAGTTGCCCTTGCCGATGACCAGGACCCGCTGGTTGGTGAAGGAGGCCGGATCGGTGTCGAAGTCGTCGTAGCGCTCGGCGAGTCCGATGCCGGGGATGGGCGGTACGTTGAGGCGGGAGACGCCGGTCGCCACGATGATCCGGCGGGCCTGCCAGGTCCGTCCGGCGCCGTCGAGGACGGTGAAGACGCCGTCGGCGCGAAAGACGCGGACGGCTTCGGTGCCGTACTCGACGTGGACGCCGGTCTTCTCGGCGTAGTCGGCGAGGTAGCGCACGAAGTCGTCGGCGCGGGGGAAGTAGTCGTCGCTGTACCGGGTGAACAGCAGCCGCGGGTCGTCGCTGAGCAGCGAGTTCCAGTCCATGCGGAGGCTGAGCTCCGGGTCGCTGTATCCGGTGTTGACCTTGTTGATGGATATCAACTGCCGATGCCGGGGGAAGCGGGTGAAGAACGTTCCCGGGCCGCTTCCCCGCTCCAGGACGACGTAGTCGCGTCCGTCGCGTTCCAGGGAAGCGGCGAGCTGAAGTCCGGCCGGTCCGGCCCCGATGATCAGGTAATCGCGCACCATGGACGGGACGCTAGCGGCGGGAAATCAGAACGTTCTGAGATTGCCGGCCGGGGCGGGCACGGGTGGCGGGCCGGGGCTCGCCGGCCGGCTCGGGGTGGCCGGCGGGGGCGTGCTCAGGGCGGGCGCCGGCCGACTCCAGGCGGAGCACGCCCTCTTCGTCGGGGGTGCCGGGCGCCGCCTGGTAGACCACCATGCGCTGGCCGCCGGTCCGGGCCAGGCTCATGATCTCGTAGGTCAGGGTCATCGTTCCGGCCGTCGGGTGGCGGAACGTCTTCTGTCCGCCGCCGCGTTCACAGACGTCGTAGCGTTCCCACAGGCGGGCGAACTCCGGTGACTTCACGGCCAGTTCGCCGACGAGGGCGGTCAGCTCCGCGGAGTCCGGGTCGGCACCGGCGACCGCGCGCAGGTGCGCCACCGAGGAGGCGACGGTCGCCTCCCACGGGTCGTAGAGGGCCCGGCCGACCGGGTGGAGGAAGAGGTAGCGGGTCAGGTTGCGCCGTTCCTCGGGCCAGTCCCACAGGCCGGGCATCAGCCGTCGGCCGGGCGGGTTGGCGGCGAGGACGCGGTTGAAGCGGTTGACCACGTAGGCGGGCATCGGGCGTACCGACTCCAGCATCCGCAGGACCGAGTCGCGGACGGTGTGGTCGGAGCAGGCGGGCAGGTCGCAGAGGCGGCCGGAGGCCAGTTCCGCGAGTTCGTGGAGGCGTTCGTAGGCGTCGCCGCGCAGCCGCAGGGCGCGGCCGAGGGCGTCCACGACCGCGGGGGACGGGTTGGTCTCCCGGCCACGCTCCAGGCGGATGTAGTAGTCGACGCTCACCCCGGCCAGCGCGGCCAGTTCCTCCCGGCGCAGGCCGGGGGTGCGGCGCAGGCCCGCGCCGGCCGGCAGGCCGACGTCCTGCGGGCGTACCTGGGCCCTGCGGGCCTTGAGGTAGCGGCCGAGTTCGGTGCCCCGTGCGTCCCCTGCTGTCGCCATCGGCCCATTGTGGCAGCCGGTCGGCGAGCGTGAGGGGCCGCGTCACTGCCTGGAACGCGGCACCCCGGTACGACGCGGTCTGCCGGGCGGCGCCCGGAAGGCGGATGGTGGTGGTGAGCGGGCGGCCCGGCCGCCGGGGCCCAGGGGGTGCGTGGCACCGGACCGCGGCCCGGTGGCCGGTGCCGTCCGCCGTCGGTCCGTGTCCCTCGTCCGCCCGGGAGCCCTGCCGTGCCTGCCCTTCCCTCTTCGTCCGCGTCCGCGTCCTCGTCCCCGCCCCCGTCCCCGGTCTCGTCATCGTCCCCGGCCTCATCCCCGGTCCCGCCCACGTCCCGGGCCCCGGTCGACAGGGGTGGCCCCGGGCCGTCGTCGCGGTCCGACGGGCGGGACGGTCCGCCGGGGCCGCGGCGGACCGCGCCGGGCGGCGGCCTCGCCCTGGTCGCCGCGCTGCTCGGCTTCAGCGTCATCACCATCGACGTCTCCGCCGTGAACATCGCGCTGCCCGCCGTCCAGGACGCCCTCAGCGGCGGAATGGCGGGACTGCAATGGGTGGTCGACGCGTACACCCTCACCTTCGCCGCCCTGATGCTGTCCGCCGGCGCCCTGGCCGACCGCGTCGGTGCCCGCCGCGCCTATGCCTGGGGCGTGGCCCTGTTCACCGTCTCCTCCCTGGCCTGCGCGCTCGCTCCGGACATCGCCGTACTGACCGGGGCGCGCGTGGCGCAGGGCGGCGCGGCGGCGATCGTGATGCCGGCCTCGCTGGCGCTGATCCGGCACGCCTACGACGACGCGCGGTCCCGGGCCCGCGCCATCGCCCTGTGGGCGGTCGGCGGTTCGGTGGCGATGGCCATGGGTCCGGTGCTGGGCGGGCTGCTCACCGACTCGGCCGGCTGGCGGGCGGTGTTCCTGCTGAACCTGCCGGTCGGCACGGTGATCCTGGGGCTGCTGGTGCGGGTGCCGGTCTCTCCGCGCCGGCCCGCCGCGCTCGACGGAGCCGGGCAGCTGACGGCCGTACTGGCCCTGGCGGGGCTGGCGTTCGCGGTGATCGAGGGCGGGCACCGGGGCTGGACCAGCGGTCCCGTACTGGCGTCCGCCGCGCTCGCCGTCGTCTCCGGGTACGCGTTCCACGCGGTGGAGCGCCGGCAGCGGCGGCCCATGGTACCGCTGGACATGCTGACCGACCGGCGGGTCGCCGTGCCGCTGGCGGTCGGCTTCTCCGTCAACGCCGCCTTCTACGGCGGGATATTCCTCCTCGGGCTGTACTACCAGCAGGTGCGCGGCATGTCGGGGACCGCGGCCGGGCTGATGTTCGTCCCGATGTCGGTGCTGGTGACGGCGGTCAACCTGGTCTCGCCGCGGCTGGCGGAGCGGATCGGGCGGCGACCGGTGATCGTGGCCGGGCAACTGGTGTTCGTCGGCGCGATGCCGGCCCTCATGCCGCTGGCGGCGCACACGCCGGTGTGGCTGGTACTGGTGCTGCTGGTGCCGCTGAGCGTCGGAGGGGCGGTGGTGGTGCCCGCGCTGACGGCGCTGCTGATCGACGCCGTGCCGGGAGAGCGGGCGGGAACGGCGTCGGGGCTGTTCAACTCCCTGCGGCAGACCGGCGGAGCGCTCGCCGTCGCCCTGTTCGGCAGCCTGCTCGCCGCCCCGGACGGCGGCTTCTCCCTGCCGGGCATGCGCCTGGGCCTGCTCGTCGTCGCCGCCCTCCTGCTGGCCACCGCCGTGCTGTCCCGACTGGCGCTGCCCCGGGAGTGACCCGGCCCGCTCAGGAATCCGCGGTCCGGCCGGCGGCCTGCCGGGCTCGGGTCCCGTCTGTTGCGATGTCCTGGACGCCGATCACGGAGAGCAGCGCCGGCTGTCCCGCACCCTCGCCGCCGGGCGGTGCGGTGAGCCACAGCAGGCGTCGGCAGCCGTCCTCGCTGGACAGGCTGTGGCGGTCCGGTCCGACGCGTGCGCCCGCTGTCCCGCCCGCGCGGGAGGCCGCCTTTCCGTGCCGATCACGCCCCGAGCGGTGGACGAACGCCCACTGGCCGGCCTCCGGGGGCCGCGCGCCGTGGTCAACACCCGCCTGCGTCCCTTCGCCGTGCGCAGCGTCTCCTTCCCGCAGAGCTTCACCTGCTTCGGCGCACGGCTGAGCGTGGCGTCGCGGTTCCCGCAGACCGGGGACGACGAGCGGCGGCCCGTGTACCCGTCCTTCACCCGCGCCCCGGGCACCGTGCGGTGCGCCGTGGTCACCGACGTCCCCCGGGCGCGCGCCGCCGCGCTCCCCCGCCACTGGGTCCGGGCCCTGGGCTGACGCCGTCCGCCGGCGTGCGGACAGTGGAGGCAAGCAGGGCCAGCTTGTCCGCGCTGTCGGTGCCGGGGTCCGGGTGGAGCACTTCCAGCACCTGGCCCGCCGTACCGCCGATGTCCAGTTTCTCTCGGTTCAGGTGGAGGTCTCCGGCCCGGGGGTGGGCGAGACGCATCGGGGCGCCCTCGCACACCCTGATGTCGTGGCGGGCCCAGAGCCGGCTGAAGCGGGGACTGGCCAGGGAGAGCCCGCCGACCAGCTCGACGAACCGGGGGTCGTCGGTGTCGGTGCCGACCGACTCGCGGAAGACGGCGACCGCTTCCCCGGTGATCTCCTCCCAGTCCGGGTGGAGGGCCTGTTCGTCGGGGTCGAGGAACAGGTCCCACAGGCGGTTGGCCCCCACCGCCAGACGCGGCGACAGGGCCGTCGCCAAGGGGTTGGCGGCGAGGATGCCGAAGAAGCGGTCCTCGACCACCGCGGGCAGCGGGAGGGTGGCGACGAGCTGGGCGATGCCCGCGGGCACGGTTTCCTCGCGGGGGCGGCGGGGCCGCCGGCGCGGCCGGGCGGCGGCGAGGCGCAGCAGGTAGGCCGTCGCGTCGTCGTCGAGCCGCAGCACGCGGGCGAGCGCCTCCAGGACCTGCACGGACGGGTTGCGGTCCCGGCCCTGCTCCAGGCGCAGGTAGTAGTCGGCGCTGATGCCGGCGAGCACCGCGACCTCCTCCCGGCGCAGTCCCGGCACGCGTCGTGTCCCCACCGCGGGGAGACCGGCCTGTTGGGGGGTGACGAGCCGACGGCGAGCGCGCAGGTGGTCACCCAGCAGGTTCGGTCCGTCGGTCATCCGCTCACTGTAGTGCGCGGGCCGGGGCCGTTCCTGGTCCTGTCACCCCCAGGACCGCGGGGGCGTTGGTCCGTCCGGCGGCCGGTCCGCATCGTGGTCGGTGGCTTCCACGCCGCACGTACGGACCAGCACAGCAAGGAGCACCCCCATGTCGACGTACCTGCTCGTACACGGCGCCTGGCACAGCGGCCGGGTCTGGGACCGGGTGGTCCCGCTGCTGGCCTCGGCCGGTCACCGCGCGCTCGCTCCGTCCCTGACCGGGTACGGCGACAAGGCACACCTGCTCGGCCCCGGGGTGGGACTCGACACCCACGTCGACGACGTGGTCGGACTGCTCGTCGAGGAGGACCTCACCGACGTGGTGCTCGTGGGGCACAGCTACGCCGGGCTGGTCGTCTCGGCGGTCGCCCACCGGGTCCCGGAGCGGGTGGCGCACCTGGTGTACCTCGACGCGATGGTCCCGCTGGACGGCGAGAGCGCGGCCGACGTCATGCCCGTGACCCGGCACCTGATCGACCGGGCGCTGGAGTCCGGGAGCGGCTGGCGGGTTCCGCCGCTGCCCGAACTGCCGCCCCCGGCGGGCTTGTTCGGGGTCACCGACCCGGCGGACATCGCCTGGCTGCGCACGATGGTGTCGGACCATCCGGTGCGCTGCCTCCAGCAGCGGGTCCGGCTGGACAACCCGGCCGCGGACGCGATCCCGCGGACCCACGTCCACTGCGTCGCCGGTGTGCCAAAGGATTTCGCCCGGCGGCCCGTCCCCCCGGTGCAGCCCAACGGTGAGCCCGCGCGGGTGTGGGAGCTGCCGACCGGCCACGACTGCATGGTCACCATGCCGGAAGAGCTGACCGAGGTGTTGCTGCGAGCGGCAGGGGTGGAGGCCGCGTAACCGTCGTTCCCCTCCTCAGGACCCGCTCGGCGCGTGGCTGAGGTCCACGACGCAGAAGAGGTTGCCGTCGGGGTCGGCGAGGACGACGAAGTCGGGGTCGGCGAGGACGACGAAGTCGGGCTCGGGCGGGTACAGGTCCCAGTCGACGGCCCGGGCCCCGAGCCCGATCAGCCGCTGGACCTCCGTCCGCTGCTCCTCGGCGCTGTCCGTGAGGAGGTCGAGGTGCAGCCGGGGGCGCGGCTCCCCCGGTGACGCGCTGAGCAGCAGGCCGAATGCCCGGCCGGAACCGTCGGCGTGGTGGAGCGTGCGCCAGGTCTCGCTGCTCCGCTCGTCGGCGGTGACCAGGTCCAGCGCCTGTGTCCAGAAGGCCACCGCGCGGGGCAGGTCCGTGACACCGGTGACGGGCATTCCGAGTCGCAGCATGGAACAAGGAAAGGCAAGGGCCGTGCCCGGCCTCCGCGCGCGGCGCGGGCCGCGTCGGCGCCTGGCCGGAAGGCGTACGGCGGTCAGTCGTCCGGGGTCCATCCCGGGCGGCCCCGCGGCGGACCGGCCAGGACGAGGTGTTCGAGGGCCGCGTACCGCTCGCGTTCGCGCCGTGCGCCGCGGCGTCCGCCGCACAGGGTCCCCAGCCAGCCGAACACGAAGCCCGCCGGCACCGACACCAGGGCGGTCGTCGAGAACGGGAACCAGTTGAAGTCGGCCTCGGGGAAGGCGGCGGCCGGGGACCCGGATACCAGCCGGGTGCCGGACATCAGGACCAGGGTGACGGCCGAGCCGCCGATCAGGGTGCACAGCAGGCCGGTGCGGCTGAAACGGCGCCAGAACAGGGTGAAGACCAGGGCGGGGGCGATGGCCGAGGCGCCCAGGCAGAAGGAGAGCGTCGCCAGCGGCTGCAGTCCGCGGTGCTGGGCCAGGGCGGCCAGCACCACCACCGGCACTCCGACGACCAGCGCGCTGACCCGGGCCAGGGTCGTCTCCCGCACCGGCCCGAGGCCCGCGCGGCGGGAGGCGGCGACGTCGTGCGCCAGCGAGTTGGCGCAGGCGAGCGTCATCCCCGCGACGGAGGCGAGCAGGGTGAGGAAGACCGCCGTGGTGACCGTGCTGAACAGCAGGCTCTCGGCGCGGGACACCCCGGGGCCGAACGCGGCCCGCGCGCCCAGCAGATAGGCCGTGCTGCCGCGCGGGTCCGCCGCGGTGATCCCCGCGCGGCCGACGAGCGCCGTGGCGCCGATGCCGACGACGGTGATCACCAGCATGAACAGGGCCACCGACGACACCGCCCAGGACATGGTGCGCCGCACCTGCGGGGCGCTGCCGGCGGTGTACATGCGCATGGTGACGTGCGGCAGACAGGCGCCGCCCAGCACGATGGCGACCTGGGTGCTGATCATGTCCGCGCCGGGGTGGGGCCCGTCCGCGAACTGCAGTCCGTACCGCAGGAACGCGTCGCCGGCCCCGCTGCGCCGCGCGGCCGTGTCGACCATGGTCCCCGGGCGCCAGTCGAACGTGTACAGGATGAGGGCGGCGACGACCAGTCCGGAGCCCAGCAGGATGACCGTCTTGAGGATCTGGATCAGCGCGGTGCCCTTCATCCCGCCCAGCGCCGCGTAGCTGATCATCAGCAGTCCCGCGCCGACGACGCACCCGGTCTTCATGGCGCTGTCGGAGAAGCCCAGGATGAACGCGAGCAGCTCCCCCACGCCCGCCAGCTGCACGATCATCATCGGCACCAGCGACAGCAGCGTCACCGCGCACGCCGCGACGCGCACCGACCGTCCCGGCATACGGCGGCCCAGCGCGTCGCCCATGGTGAACCGGCCCGTGTTGTGCAGGGGTTCGGCGAGCAGCACCATCAGCAGCAGCAGGGACAGCAGTGTGCTCAGGGCCAGGACGACACCGTCGTAGCCGCACAGCGCGATGACCCCGCCGATGGTGAGGACGGTGGCGGCGGAGATGTAGTCGCCGGCCACGGCCAGGCCGTTGCGCAGCGGCGACAGCGAGCGGTAGCCGGTGTAGAACTCCTCCAGGTCGTCGCGGTCGGGGCCGGTCAGCACGCACAGCAGCAGCGTGACGGTGACGACGCTGCAGAACGCGACGAGGGACCAGGACTGGGCGGCGCCACCGAGTTCCGTCATCGCGGTGGCGTCCCGTCGCCGTCGGCCGGGTGTCCGTAGCCGCTGACTCTGCGGGCCGGCGGATCGACGTACCGGCGTGCCGTGTACACGAAGAGGACGACGGCCAGCCAGGTGACCGGCACCTGGATCAGGGCCAGCAGCAGTCCCGTGGGGAGACCGCCGGGCGCGGGGCGGGCCATGAGGGCGGGTGCCTCGACGGTGAGCGTGAGGAAGACGGCGAAGTAGCCGAGGGCGACGAAGGTGGCCGCCCGCCGCTGCCGGCGGCAGGCGCGCCGCAGGACCCGCAGTGCCCGGTGGTGACCGGACCACGAGGCCGGGCCGGCCCCGTCCCGCTGTCGGACCGGGCACGACTCCGAGTTGTCGTAGGACATCTCAAGTCTCCTAGCGCGGCAGGGGGTCCGGCACGCATCGCACGCTATGCGGGTGCCACGGGACGCGAGGGGTTTTCCGTTGAACTGTTCGACGGGGTTCCTCCCGCTGCCGGTCTCCTCCGTTGCCCGTGGTGCCACCGGGCCGGGAGGAGACCCGAGTGGCGTGCTCCGCCTCGTCTCGCGTGGCCCCTCTCCCCCATCGGCCGTAGCCGTCCGTACGTCCCGTGCCGCAGTGCCGGGCCCTCCACCGGTGCGGCCGGGTCCGCTCCTGTGGGCGGGCCCGCTCAGGCCGGCCTGGCCGCCGGCGGCAGCGGCGCGTGGTCCGGGAAGACCTGGAACGCCTGGGCACCCAGGCGGCGGAGCGGCGGGGGGGTGGCGGCCCCGGCGGCCTTCGGCGGGGCCGGGACGCCTCGGCCGGCCATGAGGAGGGGAACCGGGTCGTCCCGACCGTGCCGGTACAGCGGTCCGGCGCGGCGGGGAGACCCCGCCCGTGGGGGACGGGGCTCCCCGGGCGGGGGAGGGACGGCCGGGCACGCGGGCACGGGACAGGGACGACGGGGCGAGGACGGGCCGTCCAGCGGCCGGACTAGCATCGTCCCGTGTCCCTCCGTCCCCCTCCGCAGGCGGCCCGCCGCACGCTGCTGGCCCTGGCCGCCGCGGTGGCCGCGTCCAGTCCCGCGACGGTCCCCGGCCAAACCCGGGTGCGGTCACTGGTGCTGGCGACCGGGCTGTCGGGGGCGCCGTACGGAACCTTCGGCAGCCGGCTGGCCCGGGAGATCGACCGGCGGGTGGGCTCCCTGCGCGTCGACGTCGTCAACACCTCGGCGAGCATCCGCAACCTCCGGCTGCTCGGTTCCGGCGGCGCCGACCTCGGCCTGGTGCTCGGGGACAGTGCCGCGGACGCCTTCGAGGGGGCCGGTGCGTTCTCCCGGCCGCTGCCGGTGTCGGCGCTGGCCCGCATCTACCTCAACTACACCCACCTGGTGGCGCGTCCGGCGGCCGGGGTGGCCACCGTCTCGGACCTGGCGGCGCTGCGGGTTTCCCTCGGTGCCACGGGGTCGGGGACCGTCGTCGTCGCCCGGCGGATCCTGGCCGCCGCCGGTCTCGGCGGACGGGTACGCCGCTGTTACCTGGGGCTCGACGACTCGGTGCGGGCGCTGCGGCGCGGTGAGATCGACGCGTTCTTCGCGTCCAGCGGGGTGCCGGCGAGAGCCGTCACCAAACTGGCCGCCGCCCGGTCCGTCACGCTGGTCCCGCTGGACGGGCTGGCCCGGGTGCTGCGGGCGGAGCACGGGCCGGCGTACGTCGATGTGTCGATACCGGCGGGGACGTACGGGCAGGAGTCCGAGGTGCCGACGGTGGGTGTGCCGACGTATCTGATGGCCCGCTCGGCAATTCCGGCCCAGGACGCCTTCGAGGTGACGCGGGCGATGTTCGCGGCGCGGCGGACCCTGCCGGGTCCGGAGGTGCCCGGCGCCTATCTGGACGAGCGGTACGCGATCGGCACCGATCCGGTGCCGTTGCACCCGGGGGCCGTGCGGTACTACCGGAGTGTCTACGGCTGAGCACGCCGTACGTGGTCACCGGCGGCCGGGACCGGGCAGGCGGAACTCCACCACCAGGCCGTGCGGCCGGGCCGCCCGCAGGACGAGGGCGCCGCCGGCCGCGCGGGCCAGTTCGTCGGCGATGGCGAGGCCCAGTCCGCTGCCGTCGACGCCGCTGTGCCGGGGGGACCGCCAGAAGCGGTCGCGGGCGGCGGCGAGTTCCCCGTCGTCGAGTCCCGGGCCGTCGTCCTCGATCCGCAGCAGTACGTCACCGGCGCCCGGGGCCCCGGCGCCGGCCGTGTCGGTGACGGTGACGGTGACGGTTCCGCCGCGCGGGACGAACTTGACGGCGTTGTCGACCGCGATGTCCGTGATCCGGCCGGCGGTGTCGGGCGGGCACCGCACCACCAGGGCGCCGGGCAGGACGGTGCGCAGCCGCACACCCGCGACCTCGGTGACCTCCGCCCAGATCCGCAGCCGGGGGGCGAGTTCGGCGACGAGGTCGACGGGCTCGGCCCGGGCGGCGCCCTTGGCCTCGACGCGGCCGAGGGTCAGCAGGTCCTCCAGGAGGGTGCCGATGCGGTCGAGTTCGTCCATGGCGCTGTGGTAGCGGTCGGCGCCGGACTCCTTCAGGTGCGGGCGCAGGTTCTCCAGACGGAGGCTGAGGACGGCGAGCGGGGTGCGCAGTTCGTGGGAGGCGTCGGCGACGAACGCGCGCTGCTTGTCCAGCGCCGCGGCGACGGAGTCGGCCATGGCGTTGAACCGCGACTCCAGCCGCCGCAGCTCGGACGGTCCGCCGCCGGTGTCGGGGACGCGGGCCGTCATCCGGCCCTGGGCGATCGCCTCGGTGACCGCGTCCAGTTCGTCGACCGGCCGCAGGGCCCAGCGGGCGAGGCGCCGCGCGGCCTCCACCGCGAGGGCGAAGGCGACCGCCGCTCCCCCCGCCAGGGTGAGCCACACCATCAGGACGTCGTGGCGGGCCTCGGCGGTGGGCGCGGCGAGCAGCACCACGCCGGTCACCTGGGCGTCGCTGCCCACGGGTTCGGCGATGAGCACGCGGTCCGGTCCGAAGACGGTGACCAGCGGGAGGTGCGAGGTGGTGCGGCCGGCCAGGGCCCGGCGCAGCGGTCCGGCGCTGTGCGGCACGCCGCCGCCCGCGCCGGCCAGGACGGTGCCGGTGTCGCGGCGCACCTCCACCGAGGCGCCGTAGAGCCAGGCGTAGCGGTCGGCCTCGGCGCGCAGCACGCTCGGGTCGCTGTCCTGGATCGCCCCTTCGGCCAGCTCCGCCAGCCGGGTGGCGTCCGCGCGCCGGGCGAGCAGGAGTTCGGCGGTCCGTTCCTGGGTGTAGGCCAGGCCCAGGGGGACGGACAGGGCGAGCAGGACGCCGCCGATCAGCGTGAGGTAGGTGGCCAGCAGCCGGCGGCGCATCAGCCGCCCAGCCGGTAGCCGACCCCGCGCAGGGTACGGATCAGGTCGGGCCGGCCGGTCTTGGTGCGGATGCCCCAGACGTGCACGTCCAGGGAGCGGGAGACGGCGAGGAAGGCGTCCCCCCAGACCGCGTCCATGATCTCCTGCCGGCTGCGGACGGTCCCGGGCGTCCGGGCGAGCAGGGCGAGGACGTCGAACTCGCGTGCCGTCAGGGTGACCTCGCGCCCGGCCACGGTCACCGTGCGGGACGCCAGGTCGATGTGGACGTCGTCGACGTCCAGTGCCCGGGGCTCGGACCCCGGCTCCCGGCCGGGCCGGTGACTGTGCCCGGCACGGCGGCGTACGGCGTCCATCCGGGCCAGCAGTTCCCTGACGCGGAACGGTTTGGTGAGGTAGTCGTCGGCGCCCTGGCTCAGGCCCTGGAGGACGGTGCGTTCGTCACCGCGGGCGGTGAGCACGATCACCGGGACGGCGGAGACTTGCCGCAGTCGCCGGAGCATCTCCAGGCCGTCCATGTCCGGCAGTCCGAGGTCCAGGAGGACGAAGTCGGCGCGGTCCTTGCGGCGCAGGCCCTCGTCGGCGCGGCTCAACCGCTCCACCGGGTGGCCGCGCTCGACGAGGGCCGTGGTGAGGGCGTCGGCGAGCCGCTCGTCGTCCTCGATCAGCAGCACACGCATGGCGCCCAGGCTAGGCCGTGACCTCGGCGGCGCGGCGCGGGGCCTGGTCGCCCCGGGTGAAGGACACGTCCTTCGTCTCGCGCATGGTGAGGTACACCACCAGGGAGACCGCGGCGCAGCCCGTGACGTACCAGTAGAAGCCCGACTCCATGCCGGCGTCCTTGAACCACAGCGCCACGTACTCGGCGGTGCCGCCGAACAGGGCGTTGGCGAGCGCGTAGGGCAGGGCGACGCCCAGCGCGCGGACCCTGGCGGGGAACAGTTCCGCCTTCACCAGGGCGCTCATGGAGGTGTACCCGGTGATGATCAGCAGTCCGGCGATCATCAGCAGCAGCGCGCCGCCGAAGGTGGAGACGTGGCCGAGGGCGGTCATCAGGGGAACGGTGAAGATCATCGCGCCGAGCCCGAAGCCGATCAGCAGCGGCTTGCGGCCGACGCGGTCCGACAGCCCGCCGGCCAGGGGCTGCAGACAGATGAAGACCAGGATGGCGACGAAACTGACCAGGGAGGCGTCGGTGGTGCTCAGACCCGCGGTGTTGTGCAGGTACTTGGTCATGTACGTCGAGTACGTGTAGTCGCACAGGGTGCCGCCCATGCTGAAGCCGACGACGAGGGCGGCGGTGCGCCGGTACTGCCACAGCGCGCGCAGTGTGCCACGCCCGTCGCCCGGCCGCGTGCGGTCGGCCTCCTCCGCCGCCGCCTCCTCGTAGGCGTCGGTCTCCACCAGGTTGCGGCGCAGCCAGAACACGGCGGCGGAGCCCAGGGCGCCGACGACGAAGGGGATGCGCCAGCCCCAGGAGGTCAGTGTCTCCTCGGACATGTTCCGCTGGAGCAGGATCTGCAGGCTCAGCCCGATGAGCTGGCCCACCTTCATCGACACCATCTGGAAACTGGCGAAGAAACCGCGCCGGCCCGCGGGGGCCGCCTCGGCGAGGTACGTGGCGCTGGCCGCGTACTCACCGCCCACCGACAGTCCCTGGAGCAGCCGGGCGAGCAGCAGTACAACCGCGCCCCAGTAGCCGACCTGGGAGTGGGTGGGGGCGACGGCGATGAGGAGGGCGCTGAGCGACATCATGAGCACGGTCACGGTCAGCGCGGCCTTGCGGCCCTTGCGGTCGCCGAGCCGGCCGAGCAGCCAGCCGCCCACGGGCCGCATGAAGAAGCCGACCGCGAAGATGCCGGCGGTGTGCAGGAGCTGGGAGGTGGCGTCGCCCTCGGGGAAGAACGCGGACGCGAAGTACACGGAGAAGGTGGAGTAGACGAACCAGTCGTACCACTCGATCATGTTGCCGATCGAGCCACCGACGATCGCCTTCCAGGGGCTCGGCGCGGCGGCCCGCGCGCCCGTCGTGGACACAAGTGTCTCCCGCCTGTGAGGAAATGGAATGCCTGCGGCGAACCCGCATCACCGCAGGTCGCAGCAGCTTGACCGATGACCGCGGCGGCGGCCAGGACCCCCGGGTGAGATCTAACCGGCGCTTAAGACTTCGCCGGCGGCCGCACCGGCGGAATCCCGCCGCGGGTCCCGGTGCGGGTCCCGGTGCGGACGCCCTCGGTGCGGTGCCGCGTGCGGCGATGGCCTCGGCGGCCTCGTCCATGGCGGTGCGGAGCAGGTCGTCGCGGGGCCCTCCGGAAGGGACGGGGCGTCCGCCCGGCGGCGCCCCGCCGGGCGGACCGGGTGAACCGGCCGGTTCGGGGCCGCCGCGGTCCGGTGGGGCGGAGCGCGGCGGCCGGGCGGAAGCGGGTGTCAGCCGGATTTGCGGCGGAAGGTGCGGTTCTGGCCCTTGGGGCCGTTCAAGCCCTTGACCTTCTGGCGTCCCTCCTGGTGGGCCTGCTGGGACCTGCTGGCACGGGCCTTGCGCTGCAGGGCCTCCTGGAACTTGCGCTTGGTTTCGGCGGCCTCCGTCCGCTCCGTTCCTCCGGTCTTCCCCGTCTCCTCGGTCTTCCCCGTCTCCTCGGTCTTCCCCGTCTCCTCGGTCTTCTCGGGCTTCTTCTCCTGGCCGGCGGTCATGTGCGGTCTCCTTCGTTCGGTGGTCGGACGGTGGCTCGGTGGGGGCCTCGGGCGGGCGGAGCGGGGCTTCGGTCCCGGGCGGGAAGGGCGGGGTGGCCGCCCCGCAGGCGCTCACGCGGTCGCGGTCGTGGGAGACGGCGACGAGAGTGCCGGGGCAGGTGCGCGGGGCCTCTTCGAGTTCCCCGGCGAGGGGCGGCGGGAGGTGGCCGGCGGGCCCGTCGAGGAGCGGGGTGCCGCAGGGGCGGCTGAGCAGGCGGGCGGGGGCGAGACGCACGCCGGCCGGTGGAGAGGCCGGACGCGGACGGTGAGCCGCTCGGGGCTGAACAGGCCGAGCGCGAGAAGCGGCGCCTCGGGGCCGGCGCGCGGACGGCGGCCACGCGGCCGGCGGCCGGGCGCGGCTGGACCTGTTCGCCGCCGCGGAGGGCGCCGACGGCGCGGTCCCGGGGCGGCCCGGCCGGGCGGGACGCCCCGCCCGGGTGACGCGCTGTCAGGACGGCCCTCCCCGGTGACGTCCCGCCGGCCGTTCCGCCGTCAGGCCTCCGGTCCCGCCTCCGACATCCCGTGCA